>JAYVVR010000039.1:0-2249 GCA_043786835.1 Armatimonadota bacterium
ATGTTTTAGAGATTGTCGTGCTTACCCCAACGAATCCCCTCAAAGAAGTCTACTTTGATAACCATGCTGGCGGCGATGTCCGGGTCACCTACGCCGACGAGGCAACCCGAGTTTTGACCCATGTGGTTAAACCGGTGGTCGGGATCGGACGCTATGACGGCTGCTCGTATACAGGCGTTGGGGCGATTAATACGAACCATGACGGGGTCCTTACAATCTCCACCGCACCGGCAAGTACGTCGCCGCTCTTTGAGGGGATCGGTCCCGAGCGGCGCGGGGGTTTCCAAATCCAGCCTGCGTTCCACAATGCTCAAGGCGACGGCGCAGGCGCTCCGTCAGTGCTGGTCATCGGGTCTCGAAAGCGGCCTGAGACGCCCGAAATGGAAGGCCGCCCCCCGCTCTTTTACGGCTATTTTGATCTGGCCTGGAGTTTAAGCGAGCCGATCCACTCCTGGCGCATGGAAGTTCAGCGCAGTCATGGCGGCTGGGAGCCGATGCCGACACTCATCGGCAGCCGTCCGCTGGCGCTGGCAGACGTGACGGCCCTGCGTCTGGTGCGCGGAGCTGCCGGCGAAAAACTCTGGCGCGACGGCCAAATTCGCGCCGCCGAGTCCGATTATTTCCAAAATGCCCTCGCGAATACCCGCGCCGGCAAGTCTTTGGCTGAGCGCGGTGCGGTCAGCTTCACGGTCGCCGCCCCGGACCGCCGGACGGCGTTTGTCTCATTTCGGCGCGACGGCCAATTTGCGGGCGTTACCAACAGTGTTCCGTACACGTTCCGCTGGGATACGCGCACTGTTCCTGACGGCGAGTATGTGATTGAAGCCGAAGCACAAGACGCCAATAATCAGACCCTGTCCACGACCCGCACAAAGATTTGGGTGGACAATCAGCACAGGGTCAACCGCTAGACGCGAGAAAATATTTTTCTAAACTGGGTCATTCCCTTGACTTTCCTGGGATAACTGCCCATAATAAACTTATATCCCCCCTGGGGGGTAGGTGGATGAGAGAAAAGGACACCTGTGTCTTATCGTCAGGAACCGGTCGGAGAAGACATCAGCAAGCGACTGGCGCGAATTGCCGGTCATGCCGGCAGCCTCAAGCGCTTCTGGGACGAAAACCGGGAATGCGACGAGATGCTGACCCAAATCTCAGCAGTCCGTGCTGCGCTCGACCAAGTCGGGCGGATAATTTTAGAGCAGCATATCGAACACTGTATTCTAGAAGCGATTGAGCACGGTGAAGCCGCCGATGCGATCAAAGACCTGAAAAAGTCGTTAAACCGCTTACTTTAAGCAAAGAAAGAACCTCATGGACTCCGGCAGTAGACCGGTGCCTCCCCCCGCGGGCAGGCACCCACAACTCAAAATCGCATTCGCCAATCGCCGTGTGGCTTTCCAGCCTTTCGGCAGCATCCCCCTCTAGTTTCGTCTCTTTTTGCGGCGAACCTTAAGGTTCGCTGCCGCTTCGCTCGCTTTCCCACGCGTCTCCGTTTTGGCCGTGCGGCAAAGCGCGAGGCATTCCGCTGAAATCTCCTTTCAGCCTGCTTCTCACTTTATTTACGACAATTTAAGAAAGCCGGCGGCCATGCGCTTCCACTCCTTCTGGCACACGCTTCTGCCTGCCTTCGGCCACTTTGACACGCAGGTCGTCATTCGATTGGTGCTGACTTTTATTTTGTGCGGGGCCATCGGCCTTGAGCGCTCCAACCATGAGCGGGCGAGTGGCCTTCGGACGCATATTTTGGTCGGCCTTGGCGCCTGCCTCATCACGCTATCGGGCGCTTACGGCTTTGCCGGGATGTGGCCGGACCGGAACCCGATGCTGCTGGCGACTTACGTGGTTTCCGGCATCGGCTTCCTTGGGGCCGGGGCAATCCTGCGGCACGGCACCACCATTCGCGGGCTGACGACGGCGGCAACGCTGTGGGGGTCGGCGGGGGTCGGGATTGCGGTCGGGGCGGGCCTCGCGGCAATGGCGTCTGTGACTGTTTTGCTGGTACTGTTTACACTGGTGCCGCTGAAGCGCTGGGAAATGCGCCTGCGCTCTAAGCTGGACGCCGGAGACCTCGCGATCCACCTCACCGATGAGCGCGAAGCCGTTGGCAAAACGCTGACCGCGCTGGGCCGGCTGGGAATCACGGTGAAGCGGGCGACGGTGACGCCGGGTGCAGGCGAGACTGCCGTTCTGCGCGTGGATTTGGTGCGGGCAATGCGTCCCGAGCAGGTCCCGCCGCTGGTGGAGAA
>JAYVVR010000040.1:0-2246 GCA_043786835.1 Armatimonadota bacterium
GGGACTGCAAGCACCGCCGCCCGCGCCGATCACGTCCACGCTATGCCGAGTGCCTTCCCTCCCTCCGCTCATGCCACCAGTCACGCAGTCGCCGGCTCAGACGCGCTCTCGGCAACGTCAATCGGCGCACTCGCGGCGAGCAATAACCTTTCAGACCTTGTTAGCGCGTCGGCGGCACGAACCAACCTTGCGCTGGGAACGGCGGCGGTAACTAATATACCGGCTTCGGGTAATGCGTCGGCCTCTCAGGTAGTGCTGGGCAACGATACGCGGCTCACCTCGACGGGCGTGTCGCTCTCTGGTGTCAACCCACCCGCAGAAACAGTCGGGGCAACGGCAGCAGTCGGCAGTGCGGCGACGGCGGCGCGGGCGGATCACTCTCACGCCATGCCGGGAGTGTTCGGAGTATCCGGGGCGGGTCACGCCGCGGGCTTTGTGCCAGATCCAGGCGCGACGGCAGGGGCGGTCAACTTTCTGCGCGAGGACGGGACGTGGGTAACACCGGCTGGCGGCGGGACGCTGACTGCCGTGTCCCTGTCAGTGCCGGGGCTGCTCTACAGCGCGGCGTCTACCTATGTCGGCGGCGCGGCAACAATCACCGAATCGCTTTTGACGCAGGGTGCAAACAAGGTGCTGGCGGGGCCGGTTTCAGGCGCGGCGGCGGCTCCGACCCTGCGCTCATTAGTGGCGGCGGACATTCCCGCCGCTCTTGCCGGGGCGGGGCTGACCTCGGCGGCAGGGGTGCTTTCGGTAACGCCCACAGCCGTGGCCGCAGGCTCTTACACCAGCACTAACCTGACCGTGGGGGCAGACGGCAGAATTACCGCCGCCTCGAACGGATCTGGGGGCGGCGGGAGTGCGCCCACAGGTACGGACACGCAGACCCTCCGGTATAACGGCACAACGCTTGCAGCGACCTCTAATCAGTTAGTTAACACGGCGGGGCAGACAGCCATAGGCGGGGCAATAGACACCGCCTCGCGGCTCTCTGTCAACCCGCAGGCGACGGGCGAGAACGGGCTTTCGGTGAATATGCCGAGCGGGGCGACGGGGTACGCGTGGCAAGTCAAAAACAGCACCGGCGCGGTCATTGGGCAGTTATCAGCTAGCGGACTAAAACTGGTAAATATTGCCGGCGTCGGTCAAGCAACGCTGTCTGACCAAAACGGGATTGTGTTTCAGGGCTTTTCAACCTATGGCGGCACGTGGGCGGATAGTGTCAATTCTGGGTTTTTTCAAGTTCCAAGCAAAGAAATGTTCACTGACCCCGGCGGCGGCGCGATGAACCGCTTGGGATTTTGCGCTTTAGGCGTTACGATTGGCAATTATAGCTATAACACACTCCCCGCCCCAACTGCGATGCTGGACGTGCGCGGCACGGCTGCTTTTTCCGGCACTGTCACGGCCCCGGCTCTCAACGCCACCACCGCGTTTCAGGCAAACGGTACCGCCGGCATAACAACCACGCTTGGAGACGGCTCCGCAGTCACAGGCGGCATTATCACCGGGGTGCATACAACCACTCCCGGATTTATCCTGACTATCCCCGGCGTAATCGTTACTGGGGCTGATACACTGGAAGTGCTTCTGCCGTCGTGGTATGCCAGTAGGGCTTTAACGCGTCTCTCAGCCTCACTGGGGGCGGCTAGCACGTCAGGCAGCGTCACATTCACCGCGCAGATTGCGACGGCTACAGGGGCGTTTACCGCCGCGCAGACCTCGGACGTGATCACGCTTGCGAGCGGGACGTATCAAGGCACTCCGGTCACTTCGTTTACGGCGGGGCTGACAGGCAGCGGCGAGAACCGGGTGCGGCTCAATATCACCGGAGCGGGCACCGGAGCCAGTAACCTGACCGTCAAGTTTGAGTTCTAAAATATAAACTGGATTGAGTCCGCTGAGTGCAACTTATTTCTGTATGAATTGTCATATAGAGCATGGAACCAACACAAAAGCCCACCGCAGTTGTATATCGTGTGGCACTCCTTTCTCTTGTCGTCATGGCGGCATTCGTGCTGCTGATTATCTTCGGTCACCGGGGGCATAAAGCGGCTGCGGTTGCCGATCCGCTGGTTGTCGCCGCTAAATATGTTAAGCCTCCCACCGGACACGCTCACCACAGGTCAACTATGGCATTATCAACAACTGGGTACACAGCCTCAGGCGCAGGGACGACGGCGGCGAATGGGAACTATGTCCCAGTCACCGGAGCATATGCCACTTACAACGGCGCAACGCAGTACACA
>JAYVVR010000041.1:0-6499 GCA_043786835.1 Armatimonadota bacterium
CGATTTTGTCCTGCTCTGTTTCGGCAGGACCTTGACGAATAATTTGCTTGATGCGATACTCAAATATCGGCTGCGCTGTTTCGATTGCTTTCTCGAAAATCAGCCGCTTGCCCGAACCAAGCAAACTGTCCGGGTCCTCCCCGCTGGGCAGGTTCAACACACGCACATCTGCTTTTTGGGCTTCGAACATCTGTGTCGCACGTCCAGCGGCTTTTAAACCCGCCGAATCTGCATCGAAAGCTAACACGATAATTGACGCTAAACGTACCAGGGTTTGGACGTGTTCTTCGGTTAAAGATGTTCCCAAAGTCGCGATGACATTCTCAAACCCGGCCTGATGGCAGGCAATCACGTCCGTGTAACCTTCGACAATGATCGCGCGGCCCTGTTTAGCTATAGCATTCCGCGCCCGCCACAGACCGTACATTTCTTTGCTTTTTCGGAATGCCGGTGTTTCCGGTGAATTCCAATACTTGGGCTGATTAGGTTTGGCTTCGCCGATTAGTCGTCCGCCGAAACCTACAAGTCGCTCCTGGACGTCAAATATCGGAAAAATCAAGCGCCCACGCAGCCTGTCATAAGCCCCACGCTCACTGATGGTCACTAGGCCCGCTTTTTCGGCATCAGCGAGGGCGATCCCCTTCTGGGTCAGAAACCGGCAGAGGCCATCCCATTCGTCGGCGGCGAACCCGAGCGAAAAGTTTTCCTGCGCGGCATGAACAAGGCCTCGCGCTTGCAGATACTCGCGGGCCACCGGCGAGCGCCCCAAAACGTCCCGGTAGAAGCGCAAAGCGAGCGCGTTGATTTTATAGATCCGGTCCTTTTCGCCTGCTTCCGACCGGACAGTACCGCCGCCATCGTTTGACGTGCCATCGCCGCGCGGGTTTCGGCTTGTCAGCGTGACATTTGCCTGCAATGCCAACCGTTCCAAAGCCTCGGGAAACGAGAGGTTCTCGATCTTCTGAACAAACTTAAAGACGTCCCCACCTTCGGCGCACGACCCAAAGCAGTACCAGCGTCCGATTTCCGGGCTGACCGTAAACGACGGCGTCTTTTCCGAATGGAATGGGCAGAGTCCTTTCAGCTTCCCCCCGGCGCGTTTCAGGGTCACGTAGCGCTCAACCACGGAAACCAGGTCAATCCGGGTCCGCACCTCGTCAATATCGCTGCGGTCGGCCATTGGTGTTTTCTAAAGTCATATGTGGGACAGGCAGGAGCGCGTAGGAGCAAAGGGCGTGGGATTGGAGTCCTACGCTAAGGCTTTGTTGGGGTATGGGGCGCAGACGCTCAGGGTCCACCTGCGCAGGTACCAGCTTCGTTGAGTTTTTCTGCCCGCGAAGGTAGACATCGGGCGCTTCGCCCCACATCCCGAGAGAGCCCTAGCGTCGCAATTTATTGCAGCGCTTCCTTCCTCTTCCAGCCTTTACTGTCAATTAGTCCGGTGACGCGACGATGATACCGACGAGGCGCTGGTCTAAGAACTGGAAACCGCAATGCAAAGTGTTCCGATAATCTATGTTGATGATAGACCCAGAAATCTCCGTGTTCTCCGGGTAGCCGTAGCGCCCGACGACCGCTGAATACGAAGTCCCGAGCTTGATGCCGCGCGCTGTGCCGTAAGCGCCATTGTAGCCGGTTTCGCGGATCTGAACGACCCGCTTGTCCGGCGAGATCGTAAACTCTAACGAGCCGCCGTTAGCCCGGTTGTAAATCAGTGTCACCGGCGGCTTCACCGGAGCCGCAGCCGCCGTGCTGCCGGGGAAACCGCTGGCCCCGCCGGGTGCACCTGGAAACCCGCCGGGCGCACCTGGAAACCCGCCTGGAGCGCCGGGGAAACCACCGGGCGCACCGCCGGAGAAACCACCGGGCGCACCGCCGGGGAAGCCCGGAAGCGAGCCGGGCGCACCGCCGCCGCCGGGGAAGCCGCCCGCGCCGCCGCCAGGGAAACCGCCCGCGCCGCCGCCGGGGAAACCGCCCGCGCCGCCGCCAGGGAAGCCGCCCGCGCCGGAACCACTAGATGCCGCGCCGGACACATAGGGAGCAGGAGAAGTCCCGCCGACCAGAATCTGGTTCGGGTTGCCAAACTTCTGGGTGACTTCAGAGCCGGGCGCAAAAATCGCGACCCCCGCCAGAGACCGCTCCGCCCCGGCGGCATAGACCGCCGGCGCTGCTGCAAACACTCCAAGCAGCCCGGCGGCGAGAATGCCGACCCGGCACTTGTTCCGACTCATCTGAGTTGTGATCATAAAATCCTCCGTTGCCGACAGTGTGACAGTGTCACAAAAAATACTGAAGCGAAGACGCACACCCTGTATTATACGGTATTATTGCATTCAACTGTCGCCGAATCCTGCCAGCAGACAAAAAGTAGTTTCTTCAAATGAACTTTTTTAGGTTCAGACCGTCTGTGAACGTATCTTGAATTGTCGGTGATTTAGGAGCAGCGCTGCATGGAATATGTTTTACAACAGGCGCAGGCCATACGGGTTCCGCTGACGGACAGCTCACTTGTCGAGCGCTGCCGAGCGAGCGATGATGCCGCGTTCAGCGAAGTGGTCACGCGGTACAAAGGAAAGATCTATAATTATGTCTATCGGATGACCGGCAGCGCCGACGACGCCGAAGATTTGACCCAGGAAGTCTTTATTCGGATGTACACGTCCATTGACTCGTTTCGCGGTCAGTCCAGCCTCAATACCTGGCTGTTTCGGATTGCCGGGAACCTCTGCATTGACCGCTTCCGGCGGACCAAAAACCGCACTCCGGCATTCTCCCTTGACGGGCCGCTTGCCGACGGCAGCAGGACGCAGGAAGTCGCCGATGAAACCTATGCGCCGCACCGAGTGTTGGAGAAAGTCGAGATGGCCGAGCAAATCCAAGCAGCCCTCTCAAAGCTGCCGGATAAGCTGCGGATCGCGCTGCTGCTGCACGATATTGAAGGACTGCCGTATGAAGAGATCGCCGAAATCGCCGGCTGTCCTCTCGGCACGGTCAAGTCACGTTTGTTCAATGCCCGGATGCAGCTTCGCCAGCATCTCAGCGGCTATTTGAGCTGCTAGAAATCGGGATCAAGATGGATATGAACTGCCCTCGCGTGAAATCACTGCTTTCTGAATTTGCCGACGAAAAATTGGATGCCGGAACCGCCTGGCTGGTCCAGGCACACCTGTCGGGCTGCGACGCCTGCGGAAAACTTCACCGCGAGCTTTCGGCAGTCCGCCGGATGCTCCAAACTCTGCCGGCGGCGACCCCGTCCACTGGATTCGACGCCGCCCTCGCTCAGCGGCTTGCGCTTGCCCGCCTCCCTGCGGCCACCCCACCAGCGTTTCGCACAAAAGTCGTCGGTTTTTGGACGGCACGGCGGCTGCGCCCGGCTCTTGCGCTTTCACTTGTGCTTGGCGTCGGCGCGTTTGCGGCTCTGTTTCCGGCCCATGTTTCGACGCCGCCGCCTTCGCCGGCAATCACGGTCTTTCATACCGCTGACCCGGCCTTTGTCGCCGACTGCGTGGCCCAGCATCACCGGGACGCCGCCGCCGAGCCGCTCGCCGATTTGTCGGCACAGACTCTCGCCGGCCGCCTCGACAGCGCTCCGCCGGAAAACGCGCCGGCCAGCACGGACACGCCGGCAGATTCGAGCCTGCTGTGAGTCCTCGCCGCCGTACACTCTGCCTGCTGCTTAGCGGCCTGGCGCTTTTTGCTACGCCGCCGACGCAGGCCGCGCCGCGCCTCGCGCCAAGCTTTCCTTCTGCGGCACAGGCGCTTCTCAAGCTGATGCTGCAAGCTGAGAACTCTTTGCCCCTCGCGGGCGATCAGGTTACGCTGGTCACGCGAAACGGGCTGGATATTTCGTCGGAGCAGTCGGTTCAGCGCGACGGTGCCAGTGCTCTGCGGCTGGATTACATCCGTCCTACCCGGCTTGCCGGCGAACAGGTGATTGATAACGGCACGTTCTACTGCCATTATGTTCCCTCAAAAGACACGCTGGAGCTGAGTCCGTCGCGCATCCAAACCCTGCGCATAAGGGTTCCAGAAGTCATCAGGCAGATTAAGTCAGGCCATTTATTGGTTCAGCAGATCGGCACGGATACGGTTGCCGGACATTCCTGCGCCGTGCTTCAAGTCAGGGTCCAAAGCCTCGGCCCGGTGCCGTTTCAGAAGTTTTGGGTGGACCCAACCAACGGCGCACAGCTTCGCAACGAGCAGTATGACAGTGCGGGCAGGCTCCGTTCGGCGTCCTACTATACCCAGATTGCATATCGCCCCGTGTTCGACAAAGCCGCGTTCCGCATCCCAAAGAGCGGCGGCAAAGTCGTTGCCACGGGGTTCGCCGCCCCAACCCTGACGCTTGATCAGGTCCGCGCCCAGGCCGGTTTCCCGGTTCAGATCCCGACAGCATTGCCGGCAGGCTACCGCTACGGCGGCGGCTCGGTTTCCCCTCGCCGGGACTTTCAGGTCGTCGAGATGCGTTTCTCCAGCGGTGCCGGCGGCCTGTCAGTCTTCGAGACCCCAGACAATAAACCGGGCGGCGCGACTAAGCCAAGCCACCCCCGCCACGGCGTCTTGTTTGGCCGCGCGAACGGCCTCAAAGTCGTCCTAGTCGGCAATTTGGAGAACGCAGAGCTTGACGCGGTGCTGGCGTCTCTGCGATAGGCGTCTTTTTGTCCGGTACCAGCACAAAAGTCTGCCTTCCAAGTTCGTTCTCACAAAAAACAGCACCCGATTTGTATTCAGGCGCAGGTTCGTTTTCACATTTTGTGCCATCGAGCGGGGCGTCGGCAAGAGTAATGGTCGCGGCTTCGGTGGCTTGGCGGACCTGGTAGAGCTTGTCCTGCACCTTGAGTTCGATATGCACGGCGTCTTCCTCGCTGAGATGGTACTCGCGCGGAGCCGTCCGGGTCTCGGCGAGCACTTCTTCGGTCGCCCGCCGGGCATACAATTCCGGCGCGTCTTTGGACAGCATACGCACCGACGTATCAATCTGCCGATGCAGCGTGGTTTCGTGGCGCAGGACTTTAGCGAGCTTGTCAAGCTGCTCGTCTTCGGTCAGTTGGGAGTTTTCCAATATCTGGGCTTGCCAGCGGTGGAGCCGGCGCAGACGCCAAGAGGCAGCCGCGATCTTTTCGACGTAGTGGCGCTCTAAGAGGGTGCGGGGCGGGAGCTGTTTCATCCATTCGGCTTCGAGTTGTTTGTAGCCTTCCGGGTCTTCGCCGAGGGCAGGCAGGACAACGTCGCGGCTAAAAAGGCCGTGGGTGGTGGCATTGCGGGCAGAAATGGTTTGACCGGCGTTCGAGGTCGGTCCGCCGAGTGCAGTAGGCATAGGGAAGCTCCAATTGTTTGATTTTTGCCCCCCGGTCTTCTAATTATGGCGATTTGTCCCTTAAAAAAGAGACCTTCGAACGCGGATGCGGTGTTAGGAGATAGACAATAAAAAGTGCGTCCAGACCAAACACCCCGATCGGGACCTCATCCAAAGCGTTCAGTCGAAGGCTCAAAGACTTACTTTTACTTGGGTGATTGATGCATCAAAAAAGTATATAAGAAATAGAGGGTGCATAAAGTTATTGGCAGTCCGCCTAATATCCAGTACGGCCAAAACATATGCCAAACATTGTACCCGTTGAGCGGTAAGCCGTGCTTTGAGAGTGGAAAAAAGCTATTAAAAAGTACATCAATGTCGCTGCTAATGTGCCTCGCAAAGTGTGAAGAATGCGATTGCGCTGATGCAGGTTCATGGGTAAGTCTTTCTTTGTGAGTTACGGTCTTCAATGTCTGGACTGAACCCTTTGGATGAGACATTCGGTTAAGGTATGATGGTCTGGCTCTTGTCTCGGTTTTTCTTGTAGAGTTGTTCGTACTCGGCAGGCGGCAGGTAGCCCAGGCTGGAATGCAGGCGCTTCTGGTTATAAACGGCTTCTAAGAAGTGGCCGATCTGCGCGTTGGCATCGGTCAAGTTGTCGTACTCCGTGAGGTAGACCTGCTCGCACTTCAAGGTCTTCATGAAGCTTTCGGCCTTCGCATTATCGTAAGGATTGCCCTTACGGCTCATACTGATGGCAATGCCGTTTTCTTTCAGCAAACTCGTGTACTCGCCCGACGCATACTGAACACCACGATCCGAATGATGCACGTCAGGCTTTCGGTCCCGCAGTGCCATTTTCAGGGCCGAAGTTGCCAGAGCCGCATCCAGGCGGCGGCCCAAGGACCAGCCCAAACAGCGACGCGAACACGCATCGAGCACCACGGCCAGGTAAATAAACTCGTGGCCCAGGCGAATGTAGGTTAGGTATCGCGAAGCGTGATTATTTCATATCGGAGACCCAAAGCTGGCCAGGCGCGGTGATGTCCATCTCTGCTGCCAAGTTCGGATACACAGGCAGCCGATGGTCGCTGTTGGTCGTGGCGACGAACCGCTTTTTAGGGTAGCGCACCAGGTTTTCTTCGCGCATCAGCCGTAGCACTCGCTTGTGGTTGACGCGAACACCTTGCCGCTTCAACTCCT
>JAYVVR010000042.1:0-2238 GCA_043786835.1 Armatimonadota bacterium
GCTCGTTCCAACGCGAGCAGCGACTCGTCAAACTGTCCGATAAATCCCAGCACAAGACCCAACTGATGATTGGCTTCCGGGTCATCGGGATTTTCGTCCAACAGCGCCTGAAAATCCGCCGTCGCTTCTTCGTAACGGCCCTCAAGCTTGTGGGCGATCCCGCGCTCCAGCCGCTCCTCCTGCATTCCCATTGCTGTCATACTTCCTAGCGTTGTCTGCTATTCAAGAGTTTTTTGCTATTCAAGAGTCTGACCGACAGCAAGGCGAACGCCCCGCGCCCACGCGTCCGCGGCCATGCGGCCCTTGCTTTCCGGTTGGACTTCGCACAAACGCAGCGCCCCTTCGCTTGTGTGTACGATTATACCCCCGCCGCCGAGCGTTTCAATCGTACCAACAGTACCAACACTGTTTTCGATGACTTCCGTGCGCCAGACTTTCAACCGCTTACCCTGCACAAACGCATAAGCGCCGGGCTTCGGCGTCACCCCGCGCACCAAGTTATGAAGCTCGATAGCAGGTCGCGACCAGTCCAACGCGCCTGTTTCCGGCGGCAGCGAGGGGGCCAGCGTCACGAAGCTCGCATCCTGCGGAATGCGCGGACAATCGCCGCGCTGAAGTGCTGTCAGCGTTTCCATCAGCAGATCGGCCCCGACTTCCGCCAGCTTTGCTTCCAAATCACCTAAATCTGCGACTGTGTCCAAACCCAAAGACGCTTGGAGCAGAATGTCGCCGGTATCCAGCCCGGCGTCCATCATCATGGTCGTGACCCCGGTTTCGGCGTCGCCTGCCATGAGCGAGTACTGCATCGGGGCCGCCCCGCGCCACCGGGGCAGCAGGGACCCATGCACGTTGATGCACCCGCGCGGCGGAATGTCGAGCATCCGCTGAGGGATAATCTGGCCGAACGCGGCGACGACAATGATCTCCGGGGCGAGTTCACGCACTGTCTGAACAAAGTCTTTCGCCCGCACTTTTTCCGGCTGATATAGCGGCAGGTCAAGGGCGAGTGCAGCGGCCTTCACCGGCGAAACTGACAGCTTCCCACCCCGTCCCGACGGTTTATCAGGCTGGGTGACGACTGCGATAATGTCATGCTCCGGCGAGTCTTGAAGCCGTCTGAGTGACGGCACGGCAAACGGCGATGTTCCGATGAATAAAAGACGCATAATTTTCTCGTCAGCAGAACTCGCTAGGGATAGAGCTTGAGAAACTTCTCGGCAAGGGCTTTTTGTGCATCATTATGGAAGGTTAAGACCATCTTCCATTCTGCCTGCGCCTGTGCAGTCTGTCCTAACCCAAGATAAGCTTCTGCCAAGTTCTCGTGTGCCGCCGGATCGTCGGCGGCATATTCAAGCTCAGATTGACTGAACGTGCGCGATTGATCCCACTGCTTTTGGTGCAGGCAGGCGTTTGCCATGACGTCGTAGAGGTTCCCGCCGACGTAGTCATAAAGATACAAAATCGATTTGCCGTAAATGTTCAGTGCTGCGGTTCCTGTGGGCACCACTTGGGTATACTGCCCCGTCGCGAGCATTGCGCGGACGAGAGCGAAATAGTTGTCTTTGGTGATGTCGCCGAACCGGAGCGCTGCCTCATAATCCTGAACCGCTTCCGTGTCGTGCGGCTGAGCCATTTCCAGCCTGCCGAGGCTTGCGTAAGCTTTGCCGTAAGCCGGGTTGATTTTGATCGCTGCCTCAAGCGCCTGCTTCGTGGGCGCGTAGTCATGGGTGACAAAACTTAGCTCATAATAGGCTTCCGGGAACTCCGGGTCAAGTTTAATCGCCTGGCGCAGTGCCGTTTCCGCCCCCGTCAGGTCTCCAGAGGCCGACAATTCTTTACCGAGATGGTACTGGATGCTCGCGTTCTTTGGAAACAGCGCCGCCGCTTTTTGATACTCGGTTAAAGCTCCTGTATGATCTCCGGCACCGTCGAGTGCGACGGCTGTCTCAAAGTGTTCCTGACCGTTCTCGGGAGCCGATGCAAGAAGAAGAAGCTGCTTTCGCGCGATAAAATCCGTCAGCAGTTTCGTCCCAAGCTCCGGGTAACCACTGGATTTTAAGTGGCGGCTGACCCTTAAAACATCATCCACAGTCAGCGATGTGTCTGCCGCCGCCAGGTGCGCGAAGCGGTCCAGCTTTGCCGGCTCATCGTTCCATTTCGGCTGGTACATTTCCAGCGCCCATCCATACACGTCCGCCTTGTCCCGGCTCAGTGCAAGAGCCGTTTCGAGAGCATGGT
>JAYVVR010000043.1:0-6472 GCA_043786835.1 Armatimonadota bacterium
GATTGTGACGCCGTTGTTCAGCCAGTATATTCGCGATTATTCGTGTTGTTCCTAAGTCAGTGCATATCAGTTTCGCAGGTTCCAATCCCGCCTCGATAATAGTGAAAATGAACATTTGGGTGGTCTGCCAGCAGAGACATCGGAACACTGCTGTCGGGAATGTTTTTGCTGATCATCAGCGCGGTCAGACGCTGGCCGAACGGGTTGTCATGGCGTCCGTGATGCCAGATCGAAACTTTCTCCGCCTTCCATGTCTGGACCGGGCCGACACTGACGGCATGAGTGGGAACAAGCGGCAAATTGCCGCCGCCACTCGTTCGGGCATTTTGAATCAGCGTCAGCGGATGCAGCTCCACAATACGCGTTCCCAGCGCCCGAAACTGCGCCGGGGACGGAGGTGCATCGGCAAACGCGCCGGTACGGCGCACGGGATCATTGAATGCCCAGTGTTTGACTTCCCCCTGACCGCCCTGCATGACCGCGCACCGGGCATCCTCCCAGGTTTGCTCGTATTCGGCGACCTTCTCACTGGGGAAATGCAAATTTTCAGGCGGCATGGCAAGCTCCGGCCGGATTCGATCAAAGCACAGCTCCCGGTCACACCGGGCGAACGACAGGGGATGCCCGGCAGGAACCGCTTTTCCGTCCAAAATCCATTCATCCATCCCCCAGAAGTGCGCGTGCTTGAGATTTACTCCGAGGTCGTTGACTAAACGCGCGACCAGCGGCAGCTGCTCAGTCGGGCCGACTGGGCCGCAAATGCCGACAGGGTTGTCCGCCGTTGCCCCCTTCCAGCTGCTAATGTATTCCAGGGCTTCAGCAAGAAAGAACTCGTCCAGCGAGTCATAAAAGCTGATCTGGAAACCGGGCCGAGCCAGGTCAAAGAGATCGGCGGCTGTGAGCGTCGCTGCGTCGGCGAGAAGCTCCGGTTCAAGAGTTGTATAATCCCACCACTCGGGTGCGATTTTGCTTTGTCGTCGCGGCATTTTTCTGTCCTTTCGAGGTCTTGCCTTCAAGTCGCGGAAGCCAGCAGGGCCGCCAGAATATCGTCCGAGGGGTGCGGATGGCCCCGGTGCTGGATCCACGATTCTGCGTAGGCTACGCCGATTTGACCGCCACGCTTTGCCGCCCATGAGCGCATTGAGCCGACGTAGTCATCGAGGCCATGCTGCCGCCGCAGCCAGGCGCGCTGACTGTCATGGCACTCAAGCGCCGCCGCCTTCTGCTCCATTTGCGCCGTGATGTCGAACGTTGACGAAACTGGTGTCTCCTGCCCGAACAAGTCCGTTCCCCCGACGGCGTCTGTATAGTACAAGTATGGCGCACCGGTCGTCGGCGCTCCTTCGGCGGGATAGTTTCGGCACCCGGCGTTGAAGCAGGCGTCCCGGACCAGAGTGGATGTCACGATATGGTCCGTCATGTAGTCAAACGGCGGTGTGGTCATGACAATGAGAGGATCAATTTCGCGTACCAGACCGGCCAGCGTCCGCCGCGCGGTGTTGTCAAAGACAATTTCCAGATCAGCGAACTCCAAGCAGCGGCAGCTCGCGGCTCCAATCAGCGCAGCGCCTTTTTGCGCTTCGATGCGCCGGATTGCCGCAATCTCAGCGCGTGGCAGCTCGTCGGAGCCTTTGTCCCCCGCCGTCATAACCGCCACATGCACGGCAAACCCGAGAGTGGAAAGCCGGATCAAGGTTCCCGCGCACAGGATTTCCATATCGTCAGGATGCGGCATCACGGCGAGAACTCTTTTGTTTTCGGGCATTTTATTCCTGTATCTTCCAGACTGCCTGCGGCTCTGTGGCCCGTGTTCAGCAAAGCATGGCCGATTGCCTAACGGCTGCCGGGATCCGGTTGGGGCCGCCGCCTTGATAATTTCGTATCAAACGTACAAACATAGCATACCTGATCGCCCTGTTGAAAGTCATTGCATCAAGCCCTTATTTTGCGCAGTCCGCCATCAAAAAAAAGCGGGGAATTAGAGAAGACGCAGGCGTTTCCGAAATTCGGTGGGGGTTACGCCCAGCACTTGCTTGAAGCGGCGCGAAAAGTGGAACTCGTCTACGAAGCCGAGGCGGTCGGCCATCGCGGCATTCGTCATCTGCGTATACTGAATCCAGTGACACGCCGCCTCTAAATGGCGCTTGGCTCGCCACTGCTGTGGCGACGCGCCCACTTCTGCCCGGAAGTGCCGCCGGAACGTCTCAACACTTATTCCAAGCGCGGCAGCCACCGCGCCGATAGGCTGACGCGGCCTTTCGGGGTCCGCGAGCAAACGGCAGGCGTCCGCCGCCCAAGCTTTCAAGTGCTGCACTGAGTTTTCGCGGCTTTCCAAACTTTCCAGCAGAAGCGCTTCCGTCAGAAATGACAGCAGGCGGCAGACACGCAGGCTTTGACGCAGCGGCTCTGCACAGCCCGGCGCATGCTGGTAGACGGTTTGCATCTCCCTAGCCCACTCCTGGCCGAGCGGCAGACGGGCAACCGGACGCCGGGGCGACAGCAGCCCGATTTCTTCCCAAGCCGCGAAGGCAGGCCCGCGGAAGATCAAAATCGCTTCGTCCCAAACCGTTCCCGGCAGAGGCCCGTAGGCATGCGCGAGACCCGGAAACACCAGAATGGCGTCGCCCGTTTCCACCGGCAGGTTCGCCCCATCGGCATCAAGGTACCGTCCGCGCCCGCGCGTAATCAGCACAAACGCATAGTCAGGATAGACCCGAAATGGAGAGGCAGGCTGCACTCCATACCCATCTTGAATGGTTTGATACAGCACGACTTGACCGAGCGGCGACGCGGCAAGCTCGGGAGACAGGGCAGAGATTTGCGGGCCCGCGACCGTTTTCTTCATAAATTGAGGACTTTCTACATGGACAACTGAGTGGATAGCTCGTATACTGAGGCCATCTTACCCAGGAGAAAAACCCATGTCAACACCTCTGTCAGTAGTGCCGACCCTGAACTCGGCGTCTCACCCTAATTCCTCGTCGCTGCCCGATTTGTCTGGTGACTACGCGCTGACCCCGGCACAGATTTCTGACTATCAGCAGAACGGGCATCTCTTCCTGCGCCAAGTCGCGACACCTGAGGAGATCGCGGCTTACCGGCCCTTCATCACGGAGGCGGCCCTGCGGTTCAACACCGAAACCCGCCCGCTGGCGGAGCGCGATACTTACGGCAAAGCGTTTTTGCAGATTATCAATTTGTGGGAGCGCGACGAGGACGTGCGCCGCTTTGTGCTGGCCCGGCGATTTGCTAAAATTGCGGCGGAGCTGATGGGAGTGCCGGTAGTGCGGCTTTACCATGACCAGGCGCTCTACAAAGAACCCGGCGGCGGGACAACCCCGTGGCATCAGGACGAGCATTATTGGCCGCTCGACACCGACAAGTGCATTACGCTCTGGATGCCGCTGGTGCCGGTTCGCAAGGAGGTCGGCGGCATGACCTTCGGCTCCGGCAGCCACCGCCTGGGCTATTTGGGCGATCTGTCCATCAGCGATAAATCGGATGCAGTGCTGTCGAAGTTCCTCACCGACAAAGAGATCCCATTAAGTAAAACCGGCGCAATGGCCGCAGGGGACGCGACGTTCCATGCCGGCTGGACCCTGCATAATGCGCCGGGCAACCCCACCGACACGATGCGGGAAGTCATGACGATTATCTATTTCGCCGACGGCTCACACCTCTTGCCGGAGGCTGGAATACGCGGCGAGGGTGATCTCAATTTCTTTCCCGGTGTCGGCTGGGGCGCGCCTGCGGTCAGCCCATTGAACCCCTTGCTGTATCCTTCAGAATAAAAATAGGCCGCGCAGGAATATGCCCTTCGGAAAGTGAACAAAGAGCAGAGTGACAAAAATCACTCTGCTCTTTTTGCCGAATGCACTCTGGAGGACCATACGATGCCTGATCAATACACGCCCGGCTCGCAGGAGGGCCTGCCGATCCATGCCCGCAGCCGACTCGCCGCCATGACACCCGGTGCCGGCAAGAAGGGTCTGTTTACCAGTGACTTATCGGTCAACGAGTTTCTGTTAGTTAAAGAAGCGGGCTTCGATCCACTCGGGCTTGTCGTCGGATCAAGCATTTATCATATCGGCTGGCAGAAGCCTGCGCTCACCCAAAGTATGGAGCTGGAAACGCTAACCCAGGCGATGTACCATGCCCGCGAGCTTGCCATGACCCGCATGGAAGAAGAAGCGGATTCGATTGGGGCTGACGGCATTGTCGGCGTTCGCCTCGAAGTCGGACGGCAGGAATGGGGCGAGCATCTCGCCGAGTTTATCGCTATCGGCACGGCGATTAAAGCTAGGAACGGCGAAAGCCACCGCGCCCCGAACGGACGCCCGTTCACGAGCGATCTGTCAGGGCAGGACTTCTGGACACTGACCAAAGCCGGCTACCGGCCCATTTCGTTCGTAATGGGAAACTGCGTCTACCATGTCGGCTACCAGGGCGTCAAAGCATGGTTTTCGCAGGTCGGTCAGAACGTCGAAATGCCGACCTATACGCAGGCGATTTACGATGCCCGTGAGCTTGCCCTGGCCCGAATGCAGGCGGAAGCGGAAGATCTTGGGGCCGACGGCATTGTCGGGGCAACTATCAAAGAGAACTCCCACGGCTGGGGCAGCCATGTGATTGAGTATTTTGCCGTTGGAACCAGCATTATTGCCACCCGTCCCGACCATACCATCCCCACCCCACAGCTCATGCTGCCGCTGTCTGATAAATAGACGATGGCATAGATAAATAGACGATGGCATAGAGGCGGGTACGCGGGACTTTAAATAGCGTGGGATTAAAATCCCACGCGCGTCTGAATTAGTCAACGAAAAAAGAGGGAGGCCATTGGCCTCCCTCAAACCTGTGTGCCGGCGATTACTGGGTGCCTACGCACAGCAGTTGAACGCGGTTGTTCGGATCGCCGTGCCGGTATTCTTCCAAAGAAGTGGTTCCCAGCTTCACGGTCACTTTCGGCGCGACCTGTTGTTCATTCGTCATCAGAGATGGATGAGCGGGTGCGGCTGTCGCCAGCACGACCCAAAGTGCAAGAAGAGGCATAACTAACTCCTTCGGTATCGTCGCAGTTTGGCGGCCGGGCGGCCACTTGTCTCACGGCAAGTCAGGCCCGTAGCTTTGCGTCCTGCCCTTTCGGACAGTTTGCCCCTGTCAATATGCGAAGGACGACAGCGTTTATTGGCGCTGTCTAAACTTTATTATGCCGATTCACAAGAAAATCTTCAGGCCGGAGCAGCGCACAGGAACCGATAGCCGGCATCAATTTCGTATGAGTCTTTGAGTGCTCCGTGCCGCTGTTCCCAGGTGCCGTCATCTAAGAGACTGTATAGAAACGATTCCGAAGTCCCCTCGGGCCTCAATAATGGGGGGACCGGATGGAGGACGCAATGCCTCCTTCATTCCTTTTATGCTCCCCCATTATTGGGGGTTGGGGGGGGCTGTTCGGCTTTTTACAGTTTCTAAATCGTTTTGCAGCCGCAGTACAATCTCGGCTTCCCGCTGCGTACTTGTCTTGATTTCCAGGGCAGTTTCTTCAAGTGACGGCGAAAACTGTACTGCTGCCTCCTACATCTTTTGCCTCCTACATCTTTGGAAAATAATCGGCAAGCCACAGGGGCTTGATCTGTCGGTAGTCGAATGTCAGGAACACAAGCGGTCCGCTGCCGGTAATGCGCTGCATCTCCCACACTGCTTGACTGCGGTCAGTGAAATGGTGAAGCGAGAGCGTACTGATGCAGACCTGCACGGCGTTGTCAGCCAGTGGAAGGCGCTCTGCGACTCCCTCGTGCCAGCGAACACCGGGATGATTGACCGCCTGACCGCGCGTGACCGCAGACGGCTCAACCGCTTCGATTCGGAAACTGCGCTCGGCAAGGGCGCGGGTGTAGTTTCCTGTTCCAATGTCGGCGATCACACTGTTCGGCGGCAATCTGAGAAGCGTCACAAGGACATCTGCAATGCAGGGGTCGGCCTGCCGGGTACTGACGCAGGAAAGACTAATCGCGTCGTAAGCAGGCGCAGCAGCGGCTGATATGTCATTTTCTCTTGACGCAAATTACACCTGATAAATCTTGAGCAGGCAAAAAACAATTGCCAGAGCAAGCAGGAAAAACCGGTACGGGTCGCGAAATAACAGAAACACGACAGGATGTTATGAGTCGTTCAGGAGGAACTCAAAAATGCTTGCTCAGGTCGATTCCAGTGCCATTCTGGGTATTGATGCGTATGTGGTCCGTGTGGAAGTGGATATTTCGTCCAGTGTTCCCATGTTCACGATTGTCGGTCTGCCCGACGCCGCCGTTCAGGAGTCGCGGGAACGAGTGCGGAGCGCGATCAAAAACTCGGGACTGGAATTTCCGCTTCGGCGCATCACCATCAATCTTGCGCCCGCCGACATCAAAAAACAAGGACCGTCGTTTGACCTCCCGATTGCCGTCGGCATTCTCGCGGCGACCGGGCAAGT
>JAYVVR010000044.1:0-6460 GCA_043786835.1 Armatimonadota bacterium
CTGCTGTGAAAAGTCGAGCAGATTGCGGATTGCCGCGCTGGCATAGGCGAAGCCGCGCTTACCGGGTCCGGTGTCCAGCACCAGAAACGCGAACACAAATTGGATCGCAAAGCCCCACAAAATCAGTCGCAGAGGCGTTTTCTGTCCCCGGCTGCGTACCTGCCCCACCCCATAAGCAATCGCTGCAAATGCGAACAAGCCTAGAAACGAGCGTCCCCGCAGGAGCCAGGAGCCGTTTTCCGCAGCCCGTGCGGCTGTTTCGGTGGTAAATGGCGGCCCGGCGGCAGTGACGGCAAGGGGCGGAGTTTGAGCATGGGCAGCAGCGAGGCAGACGGCACAGAGAAAAGCCACAAGGCAAACAGCACGGAAAAGTGGGCGCGAAAGAGGAAACATAGAAGGCAGATTCCAATCATTGAAATTAGGAACCGGCACTCTTGGTGCCGGTTCCTGACAGGTAAATCACGGCGACACTGCCTTGCTTGCTTTCATTCGCCCCGGCACACCCAAATTCCTTGTCGGTCGGGTATAATCGGGCCGAATACCATTCGTACCAGACTATTTTAGGAGCATCCACACGGTTATGATCGTCACCACCAAGACCCTGTTCGCCCACGCTTACGGCAAATACGCCGTCGGCGCGTACAACATCAACAATGCCGAGCAGGCAATGGGCCTCTTTCGCGGCAGCATTGATTCCCAGTCCCCATTTATTATTCAGATCTCAAAAGGCGCTCGCGCCTATACCGACAAGCGGATGCTGGAAGCGATTATCCGGGCCTGCGACGAAATCTTCCCCGAAGCGGTCTTCGCGGTCCATCTCGACCACGGCGACGAAAAGACCTGCTACGAGTGTATCGACAGCGGATTTTATTCGAGCGTGATGATTGACGCCTCCCATGACCCATTTGACGAAAACGTCGCCATCACCAAGCGAGTTGTCCAGGCTGCCCATGCCAAAGGATTAAGTGTCGAAGCCGAGCTTGGAATGCTCGGCGGGGTCGAAGAAGATATTGCGGTTGACGAGAAAAATGCGCTTCTCACCGACCCTATCGAAGCCAAAGAGTTTGTCGCCCAGTCCGGCTGCGATAGTCTGGCCTGCGCCATCGGCACCTCTCACGGCGCGTACAAGTTCTCCGGCGGCCAGGGCCTGCATTTTGAGCGCATCGCCGCCATTCAGCAGCAGCTTCCGGGCTTCCCGCTCGTCATGCACGGCTCTTCTTCCGTTCCTCAAGACGAAGTCGCCCGGATTAATGCCGCCGGCGGCAAGCTTAAAGAGGGCGCGAAGGGTGTGGACGCCGACCAGTACCTGCCCGCCGCGCGGCTCGGCGTCTGCAAAGTCAACATTGACACCGATGGGCGACTGGTCTGGACCCGCGTTCACCGCGAGTTCTTCGAGAGCAAGCCTGAAGACTTCGACCTGCGCTCCCCTGGCAAAGTGTTCATTGCCGAGTACGCCAAGTTCATCGTCAGCCGCTCCAAATACTTAGGCTCCGAAGGCCAGCTTACATCAGTGCGCGAGTTCGCCGAAAGCCAGAAGTAACGCTCATTTGTAGGGGCGGGGCTTGCCCCCGCCCTTCTTTCTTTTGCCCTTCTTTCTCTTGCTCGTTTTTGCCGAAGCGGGGTTCGCTATGAACACACGCTCTGTTACGATATTTCTCGTTCTCGGGATGGCCGCAGCGCTGTTTCTGACGCGTTTGCATTCGCCTCGACGCCTCCCGCTTCCCGTGATCGGCAGCCCTGCGGTCGCGCAGACCCCTTCTCCCCAGCCAATCCTGGTTCAGCAGACGCCCGGCACCGGCATTGACGACCCCTGGCGGCGCTACCAAATTACGGTTCCCACAGCCAGCCCGCCACTGGATATGCATGTTGCGTTTCTTGTTGACGGCAAAGGAACGGAAGTCGTTTTGGAACAGCCCCAGCCGTGGCCGCAGCCGATACCGTTTCAGTATCGCTTGGACAGTGACGACGACAGCCGGGTGAAAGCAATTCTCGAAGCACAGGGGCTGCCGGTTAAGAAGAATCTCGTGACCTATCACTTTGCCGCCGGAGCCAACGGCTGGACTGGTTTCGATAAAACGATCCAATTCCAGCATGAACCGGGCGGCAATGGAGAGACCTCAGACGGTGGAGGAAACCTGGAAAACCCAATCGGAAAAAAGATCGTGCTTTACAGCAGCATCATTTCCGATAAGAGTTTCAAAGGCAGCTTTGAGCAGGGCTTGACCTCTGACCAGTGGATACAGCCGGAGTTTATTCCGAAAGGGCCACCCGGAATGGTGCATCATTTAAGCGTTTATGTGATGTTTCAGCCTCATCAGGGGCCACCCGTCAAAGGGAACGTCAGTATCAGCCGCGATCTCTAGGAAACCGAACCCCATGACTCAACTCAATTCACGCCTCGGCGTCTCCACCTGGAGCCTCAACCAATCTTTGAGTGCCGGAACCCCGCTGCTGGATGTTCCGGCACAGGTGGCAGCGCATGGCCTCGGCAAGCTGGAAGTTTGCCATTTTCACCTGCCCTCGACAAATGATGATTATGTCGCAAAGTTTCGGGCGGCTTTGGACAGTGCAGGCGTCGAGTTTTACACGCTCTTGATAGACGAAGGCGACATCACGCATCCCGACCCGACCGAGCGCAAAAAAGCACTGGCGCTGATCGGCGACTGGATTGACATTGCCGCCGAACTTGGGGCCAAACGAGTCCGGGTCATCGGCGGGAACGCGGAGCCGAGTGAGCCGGCCCTGCACCTGAGCGAAGCGGGCTTTCGAAAGATACTGACCCAGGCCGACGACTGCGGCATTGATGTCGTCACCGAAAACTGGCACCGGCTGCTCGATCATCCCGCTGAGGTGCGAACACTTTTGGAACGGCTCGACGGGCGTGTCGGCTTGAAGCTGGACTTCGGCAACTGGCACGGCGACCGCAAGTATGACGACCTGCCGCTGATCGCAGACCTCGCAGACTGTACCCACGCCAAAGCCTATTTCCCCCAGCCCGGCCAGATGGATGCTGACGATTTCGCGCGCTGTTTGGACATTTGTGCTGCCGCGAACTTTGCCGGGCCGCACATTTTGATCTTCAGCGACCCCGGCGACGAGTGGGCGTCTCTCGACCAGATGCGCGACGCTACTTTGCCGTATGTCACTATTGGATGACTCCCCCTAGCCCCCAATAATGGGGGAACCAGACGCAAGACAAGACTATTCTTGTCATTTCTTGTTCTTATCCTGTCCCCCATTATTGGGTCGGGTGCGGCTGCTCCGGGCTGAGGGGAATCCTTATCGTGCAATTCAATCGAGCGCAACTTGGCAAAATCACATTTCGGTCCCTGATGCCGAAGCTGCGGTGGCTATGGACCGCAGTTTCGTTTGCCTACACGGTGGTGCCTTCTCTTTTGTTGTTGCAGGATCGTCAGCTCTCAACATTGCTTCTTTCCCAGCGGCCGGCAATCGGGCAGCCGGTCGTAGACCAACTTGCATCGCTATCAAGGCTGTTTGTACTCTTCTTTGTTTGCTCTGTGGTTTTGACTTTCGTTGCTTGGGGTTTGTGGGCCTCTGAAAAATCCAAGCTCAGGAAAATCAACGTCATTTGATTTATGCCATCGGCGACATCCACGGCGAGAACGGCGCACTCAAAGAGATGCTTGCGAAGTTGCCGGTGCAGCCAAGCGATTTGGTGATCTTTCTCGGCGATGCCATAAACCGTGGCCCGGACCCGTTTGACTGTGTTGAACAAATACTCGCGTTTGATCGCTGCCGCAAAGTGTTTCTTCAGGGCAACCATGAAGAAGCCTTGCTGCTGTTCTTGGAAGACGGCGACATTGGGGCGCTTTCGGGGATGGATGCACAGACGACGCTCGACTCATATGCCGAGCGCGGGTATGCGCTAACGCCCGGTGATCCAAGCTCGCTGCCCCCTTCCCATGCACGTCTGCTGGCCCAAATGGAGTCCTGGACGCTGCCGTTTTACATCACCGACACTTATATTTTCACCCATGCCGGCTGGGATTTGATGCGGCCTTTGTCGCTTCAGCCCCCAAGCGCCCTGCGCTGGGGCAAAGTCAAAGGTGACGCCCACCCCTACTGGGCACAAACCGTTGTGCGCGGCCATACGCCGTTCCCGAAAGTCATGTTCGCCCGAACAAAGCAGTATATCGGCGTTGACACCGGATGCAGCATGGGCGGCCTTCTAAGCGCAGTCGCCCTGCCGACAAACGAAGTCTTCACGGCCCGCCCTGCATCGTTTCAGCCTGATTGGTACGCACGGCTTTGGGGTGCTTCCTACCGCAAGTGAGGCGCTAGCGGCACCGCCTGATGAAGCTGCCACAGCCTCCAAAGCACTTCGGCCAGTCTTGCCGCGATAAAGCACAGAGCAAGCACCGCGCCCGCAATCCGCAGTTTTCGCTCGCAGGGCGAAACCGAGCTGTTAATGGACCGAAAAGGGTTCAACCGCCGCCATGCGCCGAGGCCGAACGGCACTGCTCCATACACCGGCGGCGGTAGAAAAAGCGGCATCGGCTCCTGCGGGCCTACAGCAGTGGGCAGGGCGGCGACCTGCTCAAACTGTTCATGGGGGATGTTCGCGCCGCACCACAAGCAGAGGGGGCGGCGCAGGTTGAAAATTTCGCGGTGACACTGCGGGCAGTGGATGGTCGGGCGCGGCATGGCTATCTCCTAAGCTTTCTGACACGGACGCCGGGAAAAAGTTGCAGGCGACTTTTGGTTGCTCCGTATCTTTGTTACCGGGTATACTTGGTGTCAATTATGGAACACTTAATGACTGCCCCGCCCCGTGCCGAGTTTATCGAAAAAGCCGCTTTTGGAAACTTAATCCCTGTCTGGCGCGAGGTACTGGCGGACATGGAAACGCCGGTGTCGGCGTACCGCAAGATCGCCGGCGATGCCCCGAACTCGTTTCTGTTGGAGAGCGTCGAAGGCGGCGAGCGGTTAGCCCGGTATTCGTTTCTCGGCACTGACCCGTTTCTCATCTTTCGCAGCAAGAATAACGTCGCCACGATTACGGAGAACGGGCAGACCGAAACGCTGACGCTCTCGGCGGGGACACGCGACCCGCTGCATGTCCTGAAAGAGCTGCTTTCGCGCTACTCGTATGTGCCGTCACCGGAGCTGCCGCCGTTTGTCGGTGGGGCAGTCGGCATGATTGGCTACGATACGGTTCGCTTTTTTGAGACGCTGCCGACACTTGCCGAAGACGACTTGCAGCTCGACGATTGCATCTTTTTGTTTACCGATGCTCTGCTCGTTTTCGACAACGTGAAGCATAAAGTGCTTTCGCTCTGCAACGCCCGCATCGCCCCCGGCGAAGACCCTGGTGCGGCCTATGACATGGCGGCAGGTAAAGTCAACGCCCTCCTGCGACGCCTTCAATCCTCTCCCTCTCTTCCAACTCCCCCAGCATTGGGGGCCGGGGGGCAGTTTGTTTCCAACCGCACCGAGGCCGACTACAAAGATGCCGTGCTTCAAGCAAAAGAGCATATCGCAGCAGGAGATACGTTCCAGGCACAGATCGGGCAGCGGCTGTCAAAAACGCTGTCTGCCGACCCATTCGACGTTTACCGCGCCCTGCGCTCGATCAACCCGTCGCCGTATATGTTTTACTTGGATTTCGGCAGCACCAAGCTTGTCGGCGCATCCCCCGAAATACTCGTCGGCGAGAACGAGGGCAAGATTACCATCCGCCCGATTGCCGGATCGCGGCACGGACGGGGCAAAACGCCTGCTGAGGATGACGCGATTGCAGCCGACCTGCTGGCCGATGAAAAAGAGCGGGCTGAGCATATCATGCTGGTAGACCTCGCCCGCAACGACATCGGGCGGGTCGCTGAATATGGCACTGTGAGCGTCAATGAGCTGATGGTGATTGAAAAATACTCGCATGTCATGCACATTGTCTCGGAAGTGACGGGGACTTTGCGGCCTGAGCTAGACCAGTTCGATGTGCTCCGGGCATCGTTCCCGCACGGCACGGCGACAGGTGCTCCCAAGGTGCGAACGATGGAGATTATCGAAAAATTGGAGCCGACCCGGCGCGGCGCGTATGCCGGTGGCGTCGGTTACTTCTCGTTCAGTGGGGCGATGGATTTAGCTTTAACAATTCGCACAGCAGTCATCAAAGACAATGTGATTTATATCCAGGCATCGGGCGGTGTCGTCGCCGATTCGGTACCGGAATACGAATACCAGGAAACGCTCGCCAAGATGCGGGCGCTGACACGGGCCGTCGAATGGGCAGAATCGGGATTGGAATAGGGAGGAAAAGAAGCGAGGAAGTAAACTTCTCTATGCCTTCGGCATTCCTGCGTATCTGCTGTCAAAGTCGTCCTCCGGACGAAAGATCAGCACCCGTTCGCTTTTGCTCTTGTATGCGAAGTACAATTTTTTCAGCGAGTGAAGTTTACTTCCTCGCACTAAAGACCAAAAAGTAAGAGTCCGCACTTAT
>JAYVVR010000045.1:0-2221 GCA_043786835.1 Armatimonadota bacterium
AAAAGGTCGCTCTTTGCCCTTTTGCTCGCCTAGACGACTACCAGCGCCTAGCCGAACAACTAGCCGCCGTGCAGGAGGTCCAGCGCCGATTATGCCATATCCTGACAAACGGAGCAGGCGGCTCGCAAGCTCTTTTTGAGGCGCTGGATATCTGCAACGCTTTTTGCAATGAGATCGGCGACGGATTAGACGCGGCGGCAGAAGGATACCGGCCCGCGCTGCTGGAACCCGCCCCGCTGCTGGCCGTGGGCGCTATCCCCAAGCCGACAAAGAAAGACAAGGCCGGTATATGAATAGCGATCTAACGCCCGCCCAAGCCGCCGCGTTCGCCTCCCTACCCGCTCGCACACAAAACGCCGTGCGGAAACTTTGGGCCAGTCAAGCCGCCCCGCCTGCCGATCTTCCAGCGCCTGCCCTGCCAGCAAAAAAAACCCGCCGACCCAAACCTGACAAGCAGGACCCTTCTTCCCTCTTTGCTGCTTGCGTCTCGCAGATTTATGACGCTGGCCTAGTTCGGGCTGGAAACCGTAACGCAAACGCGCCGGTGCAGGTTTCCGATGGCGTTTATGTCGGGGTTGCACCGGAAGGGTGGGGAACAGTCGCAAGTGAGTTCGCTAGCTATTTAGGCGGGCAAGGCCGACCCTCACCGGCTAATGTGGGGGCAGCCTGGCAATGTGGCCGGAATGTACCCGGCATGATTATTGACGCAAAGGTTTATAAATCGGTCCTGCTGGCACAGGCGATCGTGCAGGCGATCACGCCGGGGGCCGCGTTAAAATGGACCCTGGGCGGGCTGGCTAGGCAGCTGTACGCCTATGTAGGCCCGCCGCAAGTGAGTAGTTTCAGGACAGAGTTTCAGACGCCTTGGGCGAATGCCAAACGCTATATACCGGGCATGGCCGACCGGCTACTAGAGGGCATAACCTACGGGTATCATCAGTGCCGACCGGGGCGTTATGAATATGCCGAACACCACGACGTAAGCGGCTATTATTTTTCCATGCTTAGGCGCTTAAAATCCTTGCGGCTCACTGTTTACGAAACCGGGTTTGACTGGGACCCGATGTTACCGGAAGAATGGGAACGGTGGCAGCAGGTCCTAGCCTCAGTGCCAGCGCATAAACCTTTGCGTAACGCGCTCGCAGGGGCAGCGGCGGGGGCCACCTGGGGGGCTGGCAAGAGGGCAATAGCGTACAGCCGAATTAAAGGGGCAGCGCCCGAACACAAAGGGGACCCCTGGCCGGTGCGGGCTTACGATCTTCCCCGATCGTCGGGTCCTTTTCGTCCTGCCGGGCTGCTGCTTGTTAGGACCGGCTACGAAAAGACTTTGCAGCAGTGCCTGGAACAAGGCTTGACAAACCCGGTATTATATAGTAACATTGACAGTGTCATTTGTCTACCGACCCGCGTACCCGTTTGGGAACGCCACGGCTTTTCCGTGAAGTCTCTGTATTCCGGTCCAGCGCACATTATCGGGCGGGGAAACTGGAAAGTCGGCAGCTACCAAACCAAGAACTACCGGGACGGCGACGGGGCAGAAATCGCAGCGGCGGGGGAGAATAAACTTCCAACCGTCCTTTATGGCAGCTGGCTCTAGGAGGGCCTTTGTTATGTGGAAAGAACAATTCCGTGTAGTCACGCTTGACGCGACCGTGCCTGCAACGCCCGTCGCTATTGAAGTCATCGGATACCCGCCGCCCGCGTTCCCGTTCAGCGTCCTGTTCACAATCGCCATTGGCGCAACCGGCGTGGACTACGTTACGCAAGCGATCACGTCTCTGAGCAAGGCGGCGACGATCTGTTCCGCGTATGTTCACCGCTGGAACGCCCTGGGCCGCGACGCCATTGGCGTGGTCCTGGGTTCCCCGATCGGTGCCGACCCTACGGGCAGCATCGCACCCCTGCCGACCGGGGCGCAGAACGAGCAGCAGTATATTCACTTTGACGTTCCTTCGCGCGACCTCAAGCACGCGATCAGTCAAGCGAACAAAACGGCGACGGCGGCGGGCGGCGTGGTCTATGGGACCGACTTCAGCAGCGATCTGGCAAACGTGGTCCTGCTCTAGTCGGTCCTGCTCTAACGCGGCGGGCTGGCCGTTCACAATCAGGCGAGCGCCTTCCCTCCCTTTGTCACTATACCGGGCTAGGGGAAGGCGTTCGTCTTTTCGGCATCTTCGGGGGGCGATATGGCGACAAATGGAAATAATCTTACCTTATGGTG
>JAYVVR010000046.1:0-6443 GCA_043786835.1 Armatimonadota bacterium
GACTGCCCCAGCGGGTAAGTTCGGCATCGCGGCCCATAGCGACGTCAGTATCGAATGGTGGTATGTCAATGCCCATGTGACCACCGAAAAAAAACGACACCTGGCTTTAATCGGCTCGTTCTTCCGGTTCGGCTCCGGCCAGAACCCGCTCGACGGCTCACCGATGCCCCGCGCCCACTATTTGATTTACGCCGTCACAGACTTAGACAGCAAAACCCAGCGGCCCTACTCACTCGCCGACGGCACAATGATTGAGCTATTGAAGCAGTTTGGGCCGCTGCTGGCTGCCCAAAACCCGAAAGACAAAAGTATTCAGACGTTTATGGCGGACCTCAATAACGGCAAGCTGCCGCCGCCGCATCAAAAGCTTGTCGGCAAGTCAACCGTCGTCAATAGCCCGTTTCATATCGCCTACGGTTTAGACAATACGCTGACGGCGACGAACAGCACGAATACGGCGTTTGACCTCAATTTGAACGCAGGCGGCCCGGACAAAATCCATCTGACGCTGACGGCGCAAAAGCCCGCCATGGCAGTCGGCGGCAAGGGCGAAACGGGCCTCAAAACCGCGACTGATATGTACTATTTCTCGCTGACCCGGTGCGCGGTCGGCGGGACAGTTGACACCGGCGCGGGCGCTGAGAAAATCACCGGCGGGCAGGGCTGGTTCGACCATCAATGGGGCAATTCGTGGGTAGCCTCAAACAACGGCTGGGACTGGTGGGGCGTCCAGCTTGACGACGGCACGGATATTTTATTCTTTCGGCAGCGCGACCTCAAAACAGGCCGCATTTTCTATCCCCTGGCGACATTTATGGACAAAGACGGGCATCAGAGTGTGACAAAGAATATCGTTTTCACGCCGGATGCCAGAGCGCTCTGGAAGAGTCCGAAAAGCGGCGTGACCTATCCACTGAGATGGACGGTTTCGTTTCCGGATAAGAGCTTGAGCCTGAATATTACGGCAGAAGTGCAGAACCAGGAGATGCCGATTCTCGGACCGGGCGCGGGGATTTGGGAAGGGCTGTGCGATGTCAAGGCGACCTACTCTGACCTTGACCCTTCTTCCGCAAAATATGCAAACCGGACACTGCCGTCGCCTACTCAGGGCGTCGCGTATATGGAACTGGTGGGGTATAGCAGCCCGGCGGTGAAGGCAAAGCTGGTGAAGGCAATGCTGGTGAAAGGGAGATAGAAGGCCCCCACCCCCATCCCCTCCCCCATCGGAATGGGAGAGGGGGGGCGATTAGGACAGATCAAGAATGGCGGTGTAAAGAGCCGCAGGACAAAAGCAGGAAAAAGCGGCTCACAAAATTAACCTGCTTCTAACTTCCTCACTCTGCTCCCCCCTCCCATTCCGATGGGGGAGGGGATGGGGGTGGGGGCCAATCCGAACTTAGGAGACAAACTCATGGAAGAATCAATGCGGCAAACACTGCAATCACTCGCCCGGCAGGCGCGGCACACTCCGACCCCGACTGAGAATGACTTGTGGCAGCGGCAGCGGGACCATCAATGCCATGGCCTGCACTTCCGGCGTCAAGACATAGTCGGCCCGTTTCGCTTAGATTTTCATTGCCGAAGCATCAAATTTGCAGTTGAAGTGGGTGGCAGTGTTCACCAAGTCGAAAGTGTCCAACGGCGCGACACGGACCGTCAGCAAATCCTGGAAGACGAGTTCAGTATTTGCTTCCTGCGTATCACCAACAAGGATGTTCGATGTCGTATTGAAACCGTCATCACCCAAATCAGCACTCTCGCTGCTAATCGTCTCAAAAACCAATAACGCCTCTCATATCATCCTCCACCCCTCTCCCACGCAGTGGGGGCAGGGGTCGGCAGGAACTGTCGGGGGTGGGGGCTTCCCTCTTGACTCTTGAACCTCAAACTGTCCGCCGCAAACGTGATGCCGCCCGCTGGTCCCTGACTGCAAGCGCGTCCCTGCTCGGCCTGAAAATCGTGGTCGGGGCCGTTACCGGCAGCGCGGGCATTCTTGCCGAAGCTGTGAACTCCGCCGCGGATCTCATCGGCTCGGCGCTGGCGCTGCTGTCCGTGCGAGCGTCCGATGAGCCGCCGGACCATTCCCACGCTTACGGACATGGGAAAATCGAGAACTTGTCGGGCGCGGCGACGGCGGCACTGATTTTGGTCGGCGGCGTGTTTGCGATTGGGGAAGCTGTGCGCCATCTGCTGCATCCCGACCCGCTGCCGGGGCTGGGCTGGGGGATTGGGGTGATGGGGGCGTCGGCGATTGTCAACTTCGCGGTGTCGAAACGGCTGCTGAAAGTCGGGCGCGAGACGGATTCGCCAGCGCTTGCTGCCGATGGCCATCATTTGCAGACTGATGTGCTGACCTCTCTCGGGGTGCTGCTTGGGCTGACTTTGGTGCAGATGACAGGCAAGCTCTGGTGGGACTCAGTCGCGGCTCTCGGGGTCTCGTTCTTGATCTTGCGGGTCGGGTTCGGGCTGGCCGGGGAAGCGGTGCTGACACTCTCCGATGCTGCCCTGCCGCCGGAAGAAGAAGCGGCGCTGACGGTAATTCTCACGGCGCATCCGAACGTGCGCGGGTTCCACAAACTGCGAACCCGAAAGTCAGGCTCGCACCGGCATGTGGATGTCCATGTTCAAATTGCCGACACGCATACGTTCGTCGAAGCCCACCGGCTGACCGAAGAGCTGGAAGATCAACTGCGCTTGGCTCTGCCGAACTTGCATCCGATTATCCACATCGAGCCGGCTGACGACGAAGCCCGGCACCAGCAGCATGAGCGCGAAAGCTTATAGCATTCCTGAAATCACAGCATTCCCGACTGGGCTGAGGCGGCTGGAGAGGCGGAGCTGCTGTCGAACGCGCCATGGGTCGGCAGGAACGTGTAACTTGGGGCAGGCTGTTCGGGGACGGCGGCCTTGCCAGTGAGCCGCGAAAACCAGCCAGACGGCAGCAGGGGATTTTCGGCGCTGAATACTGCACCGATACCGGTGGAAATCAGCAAAAGCAAGGCAACGCCAAGGGCGCGGCGGCGGGACAACGCTCGGCGGCGAGGGGCCCAGAACACCGGCTGCGGGGGACGGACAGGAACAAAGACAGCATTCTTGGCCTCATGCGCGGCATCGTAGGCCGACTTGTGGGCGGGATTTGACAAGAGCGCGTAAGCGGCGTTCAAGTCCCGCACTCTGTCTTCCGCACCGGCGGAAGTGTTTGTATCTGGGTGGTACTGCTTGGCAAGCTGCCGGTACTGGCGCTTGATGTCTGCCGCCGAGCTGCCCGGCAGGAGTCCGAGTACGGCATAAAGGTTCTGTCCCGCGACCATAACGACATGTCTCCTAAAGACTTAGCTGCTTGGAATATACCCGAAAATTGGGCAGTCTTGCGAAACAAGCCTTGACTTTTTTTGCGTGGTATGCTATATTATTTTCAAGACACCGAACAGGGGCGCGCCCCCTGTTCATTTTTTTGCCTGTTTTCACTGACAGAGGCATCTATTTATGGCGAAAAGCTACGATAACAATGCGGAAACGCCAAACGACCCGAAAAAACCGGTCCCGTCAAAACCCACCGGGCCGCCCAATGCTCGGATGTCCGACGTTCAGCGCCGCGCTCAGCAGATGGCGAACAAGCCGTCAGTCTCACCCGCCCAGTTCTTTCAGGAGGCGTGGGTCGAGCTGAAAAAGACGACATGGCCCAACCGGGACGTTCTAACAAAGTCAACGTCTGTCGTACTGGCGCTTGTCGCGGCGGTCGCGATTTGGGTCGGCGGCATTGATGCTATCCTGTACCGGTACGCGACGCTGTTGTTCACATCGGGCCGGTAGCGGGCGGTGAAAGAGTCTATTTTATGCTGAAGCACTGGTACGCGGTCCACACCTATTCGGGCCACGAGAAAAAAGTCAAAACAAACATCGAGCGCCGCGCTGATACGATGGGCCTGAAGAATAAAGTCTTTGACATTCTGGTTCCCACCGAAAAAGAGTCGCGGGTGCGTCAGGGCAAAAAAAGCGAGATTGACCGCAAAGTCTTTCCTGGGTATGTGTTTATCGAGATGGTTCTTGATGACAACACCTGGTACCTGGTCAAGAGCACCACCGGGGTCATCGGGTTTGTCGGTGACGCCAAGCCGACGATTGTCAAAGACTCGGAAGTTCGGGACATCAAAAAGGCGTTAGAGGAGTCGGAAAACAAGCCGATTATCCGTCCGCGCTGGGAAGTCGGTCAGGCTGTCCGTGTCACCGCCGGCCCATTTGCGGATTTTACCGGAACTATTCAAGAAATTAATGCACCCAAAGACAAGGTCAAAGTGCTGATTTCCATCTTTGGCCGGGATACGCCGGTTGAGCTGGAGTTCAGCCAAATCGAAAAGATTTCGTAAGATAATAGACCCTTACCCGGTTCACAAGTTTGCCACCCTCTCCCAAATTTGGGAGAGGGTGGCCGAGGGACGAGGCGGGGTAAGGGACAGTTCACAGGATACACAGAGAGACACATGGCAAAGAAAATCACCGGAGTCGTCAAGCTCCAAATCAATGCGGGAAAAGCGACCCCCGCTCCGCCTGTCGGGCCTGCGCTCGGCGGCTACGGCATCAACATGATGGAGTTCATCAAGGGCTACAATGAGCGGACTGCCTCGCAGATCGGCTCTATTGTTCCTGTTGAGATCACCATTTACGAAGATCGTTCTTTTACGTTTGTCACCAAGACTCCGCCCGCCGCTGACCTTCTGAAGAAGGCCGCCGGTATCCCGAGCGGGTCGGGAACACCGAACAAAACCAAAGTCGCGAAGATCACCGAAGAGCAGCTTCGGTCAATCGCCGAGATGAAGGCCCCGGACCTGAACGCGAACGACACCGCCGCCGCGATGAAGATTATTGCCGGAACCGCCCGCTCGATGGGCATTGACATTGGGTAGGGGGTTGTTCCCACCCTGCCCTCCCCTCAAAGCAGGAGTGGGTAAGAGGTGACAAGGAAGCTGTTCGCTCCTTCCCAATCTGCTTCCCTCTCCCGCTTTGGGGAAAGGGGCTGGGGGTGGGGGCAATTATCTGTGGGAGGGCCTCGAAAACCCGTCAGCACCACAAGGAGAAACAAATGCGAAAGCAAGACCGTGTGAAAGTTATCGGCAAGCGCTATCAAGAGATCGCGAAGAAGACCGATGTTGATACTCTTTTAGACCCGTCTCCCGCGCTGGAACTTGTCAAAAGCCTCGCTAACGCGAAGTTCGACGAGACTATCGGCGTTGCGTTTAACTTGGGCGTTGACCCCCGCCATGGCGACCAGATGGTGCGCGGCGTCACGACCCTGCCGCATGGCACGGGCAAGAGCCGCAAAGTTCTTGTATTCGCCAAAGGGCCGAAAGCTGCCGATGCTGAAGCCGCCGGAGCCGATCTGGTGGGCGCGGAAGAGCTAATCGAGCAGGTCCAAAAAGGCACGCTTGACTGGAAAAGCTACGATCTGATCTTAGCGACCCCGGATATGATGGGCCAGGTCGGGCGTCTCGGCGCGACGTTCAAGCAGAAGATGCCGAACCCAAAGGCCGGCACCGTCTCGCCGAACATCGGCCAGGCCGTCAACGACATCAAGAAGGCCACCCGTGTCGAGTACCGCGTGGAGAAGGCCGGCATTGTTCATGCCCCGCTCGGCAAAGCGTCGTTCACCCAAGACCAGCTTTTGGAGAACTTCAATGCACTGATGGAAGCGCTGCAAAAAGCGAAGCCGTCAGCGTCTAAGGGCCGCTACTTCAAGAAGATCGCGATTTCGTCCACAATGGGCCCAAGCGTTCGCGTTGACCCGGTCCGTGCCGTCGCTATCGCCGCCGGCAAGGGGTAGGGGATTCGATAACCACATAAGTTTACGCCGCAGACAGCCGGTCCCGCCTTACCCTATTTCAATGGGGGCAGGGCAGGGTCAATGGACGAAAGTCCGCCAGCCGAGGTAACAGGAACGCCCGCGACACGCCCTCTCAGGTGCACCGCGACTGATGCGCCCTGCGACCTGCCTCTGCGGCAGCCGCAGGGCGCATTTTTGTTTTAAAGACCAATTTTACTCAGAGGAGGTGAATATCATCGCAACAGACTATATTATCGAACCCGCCGACGCCAAAGTCGCAGTCGTCACTGAGCTTAGAGAGCTGGTCGGCCAGACCAAAGCCGCTATTCTCACCGACTACCGAGGCCTGTCCGTGGCTGAACTGACCGAGCTTCGCAAGAAGCTGCGGGACGTGGACGCCGAGTACCGTGTCGTCAAAAACACGCTCTTCAAGCTGGCCGCCGGAGACTCCATGCCGGTCGCCGATATGGGTGAGTTTTTGGCCGGTCCCACTGCCATCGGCTTCGCGAAGGGTGACCCGGTCGCCGTCGCCAAAATCATACTGGAATATGCCCAAAGCCACAAAGCGATGTCGGTCAAGGCCGGCGTCATGGATGGCCGCATACTGACCGCGGCTCAGGTTGAG
>JAYVVR010000047.1:0-6443 GCA_043786835.1 Armatimonadota bacterium
AGTGCGCGATCAGCTTCTCCCCCCACTCTACCGGGTCCCCCGAATCGTGCCTAGCACCATCATAGGCTCTGCAGAACAGCTTGTCGAAGTCGCGCAAGAACGCGTCCATGCCGACGACGTCTGACAATGCAATGCCGAGATCGCCCCGATATTCGTGCATCCAGGTATCAAACGCAAACTTTTGGAAGTCCGGCAGGGCAACTAACGCCTGGCATGCCTGCAGGAACTCATGCGCCATTGTCACATAGGGTTTGAGGCCAAAACGCATTGCCGCCCCGATATTGGACGTTCCAAGCAGATTCGGGTCAAGATGCTCCTGCAAGTATCCAATCACCGTGTCCTGCCACTCGCCGCTGTAGCGACGCCGGGTTCCAAACTCAATCAGACCGACCGTGACCGGGGCTGAGTTCAGCAGTACTGTCTTCGCTTCCAGCCGCTGTCGTCCCTCAGCCTGGTTCTTATCGGTCTCCGGCTGAGTATGCCTGAAGTAGACTTGATTGATTATCGCCAGCAGCGGCACTTCGAACAAAATGGTCTGAAACCAGCTGCCTCGTATTGTAATCTCCAAGCGGTCTTCCGGCGCGGTTTCTGGGACGACTTTAATTTCAACATGGGCCGGGTTCAGATGGAGGTCTGCCAGCGCATCTATATAGTTCGGCTTCAAGTAAGGAATGCCGTGCAGGAACCGGGCTTCGTCCTCGGTCAGCCGCAGCCGGCAGTACGCTGCCAGCTCTGCTTTGATTTCGTCCGCATAGGGCGATAAGTCAACGCCGCGTGATCGGCATTTGAACGCATATTCGACGCGCGTGTTAGGAAAGTGGTTCCAGACCACTTCCTGCATGGTCAGTTTGTAAAGATCGGTGTCCAAGAGCGAGCGGATAATCATAGTTGTTGTTCCAAAAGCCGTTCAAAGTTAGAGTGCGGCCGGGTCAGGGTGGTGGGGACATCGGCGGCGTTTCTCGCATGCCTCAGACTATACCCGGAATGGAAAGCAGGAACCTCAGCAACAAACAGCGAACTCTTCTAGTATAAGGCATTTTATGAACTCTTTTTACCAGCCGGCACCTACGCTTGCGTTTCTCGACTCGCTGCTTACTCATGCGCCGATCGGCTGCGGCTTCGTCAGCGATCAGCTTTGCTTTATCGCCGTCAACGCGCGTCTGGCAGAGATCAATGACCGGTCAGTGCCGGACCATTTAGGCCGGACAATCGCCGAGGCGCTGAGTCCCGCGCTCTACGAGACGTATCAGCCCCTGATTGAACGGGCGATGGACGGCGAAGAAAGCGTAGATATTCCCCTGCCTGGCCATGGTGCGTTTCTGCTGTCGTGTTATCCTGTCCGGCTGGAAGGGCAGATTATTGGGGTCACGGTCATCGTCCGAAACCATGCTGAGCAAGAGGCGGGGCAGCGGGAACATGCCTTTGTGCGGGATGTCCTGGCGTCGGTCACCGAAGGCAAGCTCTGGCTGTGTGCGTCACCGGCAGAGCTGCCGGCGCAAGGACATCAAGTCGGCGAGACGATTGCTCTGACGCCGAAAACCGGCCTGTATGCCCTGCGGCGGCTGGCAGAAAGTGTCGCTATCGCGGCGGGGCATAGCGCCGCACGGCAGAATGATTTGATGATTGCCGCGTCTGAGGCGGGCATGAACGCGATTGTCCATGCCGGCGGCGGCACCGGGCAGGTGGCAGTCAACGCGCACGGAACCGTCCAGGTGCAGATTGTAGACTACGGTGCGGGTATCACATTAGAGAATTTACCCCGAGCGACTTTGGAGCGCGGTTTCAGCACCAAAGCCACGCTGGGGCATGGCCTCAAAATGCTGCTGGAAACGATAGATCGCCTGTTTCTCCTGACCGGCCCGACCGGAACAACTTTGGTGATGGAACAGGACCGCATTGTGTATCTCCCGGCTTTGCTGTAATATGCCCCGTTTCTTACTCAAGCTTTGTCTCATTTGCGCCCTGTTCGGCAGTGTTCTCGCGGGCGGCTCGGTGTCGGCGCAGGTGCCCTTTGGTCCGACGCTAACACCCCCGAAGTCCCTGCTTTCGCCCCCGAAAACAGCGCTGATCCAGCTTAACAGCCAGATTTTGTTTTCCGTGCATACGTCCGGCGACCAGCATACGTCCGGCGGCCAGTCTGCGCAGGACCGGGCGGACCTCGCGAACTTGCGGCTGGCCGATGCCCTGCGAGATGTTTCTGGGGGACGGAGTACGGCCCTGGCTGCGACGGTCGGAGTGCAGAACGGGCAGACTGTTTTGCTGCTCGGGCCGAAGCTGCTGCTCACGGTGACCGATGCCGATACAGACGCGACCAGCAAGCCGGCGGGAGCGCTGGCTGAGGCGTGGGCGGCCGGCATCAACCGGGCGCTGGCACAGGCCGCACGAGAGCGGCAGCCGGCGTTTCTGCGCTGGGCGCTGGCCTGGGCCGGGGGGTATTTGCTGCTCGGAGTCGCCGTCAACACTGGATTGCAGGTGTTCGTCCGACGCACGGGCTATCGTCCGGGCTGGCCGGTGCAGGCGCTGCTGTGGCTCCTTGTATTCCGGCAGATTATCAATTTACTCCCGCAGACCCGCCCGTTCTATCTGCTTCTGGTTACAGGAACGCTTCGGCCGCTCGCGCTCATGCTTGCAATCGGCCTGCCCACCGCGGTTTTAGTCCGGCTCTGGGGCGTTGTTTTGCGCCGCCTATTCCCACCCCTGCCGGAATATTTATCGCCGCAGGACCGGACGGAGCGGACGTATCAGCGGCGGATTACGCTGGCACGGGTCGCGGAAGTGACCGGAGCGACTCTGCTTTGGACAGTGGCAGGCATTGTTTTGGTAAGCGGGACAGGGCTGAACATTTCGGCGCTGCTGGCGTCGGCGGGCCTGATTGGAGTGGCACTCAGCATTGTCACTCAAGACTCGCTGAAAGACTTTGTCGCCGGGATTTACATTCTCGCCGACGACCGGTTCGGAGTCGGTGATACGGTCCAAATCGGGGCATATGAGGGCCGGGTCGAAAAGCTCAATCTTCGGGCGACCCAGATTCGGGACATGTCGGGCAGGTTGATTACGATCTCGAACCGGAGCATTGTGGATGTCGCGAATCTCACGGCCCGCTGGGCGCAGGTGGATTTTCGCATCGGCGTCTCGTACTATGCCGATTTGACGGAGGCGCAAAGACTGCTTCAGGAGACCGCGTGTGCGCTGGCAGACGAGTGGCCGGAGCGGGTGCTGGCCCCGCCAGAACTTCTGGGCGTAGATTCATTTACCGATCTGAGCGTGATTTTGCGCCTGACACTCCGCACCCCGCCGGGCGATCAGTGGGTGGTCGGGCGGGAGCTAAGGGCGCGGGTCAAGACCGCGTTTGACGCCGCAAACATCGCCATTCTCAACAACTTGTATCCCCCGCCCCCAGCCCCCGGTCACACGCCGCCGGCAGAAGCCTAAAAGTCGGATAGGGTCAGCCGGCTTGAGCGGCGATAAAGATGCCATTGCAGAGACAGCAGAGTCGAGCAAAGCAGGCCAAGACATACCCATGGCAGGAGACGAATTGAGAGACGACTCCATTCCTGCGGGTCGTTAATGGACTCGCTATATCCGTTCGCGCTGACTTCCCGCACTTTGTCGCGCCACGAGGTCACGGAAACTTGGTCTCCGGCGCGAACTGAGTTCCAGAGATCTTCGTAGATGTCGCCAACCGTTTGGGGCGGACCGGCGGCAGATTGCAGAGTAAAAAAGCGGCGGACCCTCGTGTAGTCCCCCGAGCGCCGGTGGTCCACGGTCGTGTTTTGCGATTTGGCGGAGACCGTCATCGCCTCATTCCGGCACGGCGGCAGACTGGGATCGACCTGCGTAGTCTCTTGATGCGGGAAACAGCCGGGGGAACGCTGATACTGCGCCATTTCCTCCTGGTCATTGCGCCAATCTGCGGTAATAATGTTCTTGATGAACAGGATGCTTAGGCCCAGCAGGCCAAGAAGGCAAAGGGCGCGGGCGGCGCGGCCAAGCGGCGAACGTAAGAATTGCATCGCATTTCATTTCCTTCCGTTCGGTTTAGCCCGTGCCCGCAGAGCCGCTGAAACCGTGAGCAGGGCGCGGCCCTGATGGTATCCTTCGGTCCAGGCGTCGCTTTTGCCCCGGCCCGGCAGCGTGTCCCCGTTTTCGGCGACTTCTGAGAGCCAGCCGCCATATTTTTGGTCTATTTGGTGGTTCTGAATAAACCGCCACTGTCTCAAAAACGCGTCCCAGTAGACCGGGGTTTCCCCGCCGAACTTGCCGTCCATCAAAAGAAGCGCATTGAGACCCTCGGCCTGCACCCACCAAATTTTGTTTCGGTTGAGCGGCGGGCCGCCAATCTCTCCGCTGTCATAAAAGCCGCCGTGCTGAGTGTCCCAGCCAGACGCAAGGGCATGGTCAACGATGCGCCGGGCCAGCGCCCATGTACGCGGGTCATGCGGCAGGCCGAGCACAGCGGATCCCTCCACTGACAAAAACGCGGTTTCGACATCGTGCCCGTAGGAGTCATGGTCGGGCAGTACTTTCCAGTCCGGCGTAAAGAAGAGATTGAGATATCCGGCGGACTCGACCGCGACTTTGTCCCGGACCACCAAAAACACTTCGAGCAGAGCTTCGCGCAGGGGCTGGCTGGGCCGTGCCTCACATAAAGCCGCCAGGCTTTCAAGCAGGTGAATATGCGTGTTCATCGACTTGCGGCCCTGCAGTGTCCCGAGGGCATCAGAGCCGCTGCCGGCGGCGAGTATGGGAACATTGGTACGAGACAGGGATTCGTGCCAGCCGCCGTTGACGGTATCATGGGCATGCGCTTGAAGCCAGTCAAACGCCGCTTGTGCCAGCGAGAGCACGGCCCCATCTTTTGAGGCATGATACAGTGCGGCCAGCGCATAGATCGCAAACGAGACACCGTAAACGTGCTTTTCGCCGCCCCGCGCCGGCTCCCCTGCCCCATCAACCGCCCAGAAAAAGCCGCCATTTTTAGTGTCCCAGAGCCGGTCGCGCAGGCAGTAAAAGCCGTGGCGAGCATCATTTAGGTAGGCAGGGGAGTGGTGCGGAAAGCGTTGGGCTGCCTGTGCCGCCAGCCAAGTCAGCCGGGATTGGTAGACGACTGAGCGGTCGTCGCCGGGCAGGCGAGACCAATCTTCGGCGTAGTTTTGATGGAAACCACCGGCAGGGTCAACGGCACGGGGAAACCATTGGGCCAGCACCTGCCGGTGCAGATTCTCTTCGACTTCGGCGGCAATTTGAAGCAGCTCACCAGTTGACGGGGTAGACATTGATTCCTGTAACGGCTCCTATCGCATCGAAAATGCCGCCGCCGAGGATGTCGCCGGCGATCAGCCCTAAGAAAAATGGCAGGGACGTTCGGTAGAAGCCTGCGCCGCCGTAGCGAAGCGCGAGCGACTTGAACAGCCAGGCCAAAAAGAACGGCAACCAGGTGGCAGTCATCGTATCGGTGTTCGCAATCGCGTAGCCGACCGGATGCAGCGGCCACCAAATAAACTGGGTCCGCAAAAGCATCAGCGCAGTCGTTATCCCGAAGCCGCAGATGAGGCCGAGTATGCCGGTCTTATCGGGGCCGGTGCGGTTCCGCAGAACGTCTACCAGGCTGTCGAATGGGACACGGCCCTGCGCGGTCCGCCAGGGCTCCGTGCCGCCTTCCGCGCCAAAGCCGTGCCATAAGCTCAACGCAATCAGAAATGACGCGAAGAGGCCGATGACGGTGGACACGGCAATGGCCAGCACGAGCGGGCGGCTGGACAAACGCACTTCGGCGGCCATTTTAAACGCATCCATCTGGTGCGGCATGGTCATGCAGCGCAGGTCGAAGTTTGCGATAGCCGGACGCAGGTAAGCAAGAATAGTTAAATCGTGCGCCCCCAGCAGGCTGGTGCCGAACGTGCGCGTCATCAGCGTGGACACGTCCACGCTCGGACCGAACAGCCAGGCATTGCCGGTTTCGGCCCGAATGCGTGTCGCCGCGACCATGTAAATCAACCCGAGCAAAATCACGACCAGCGCGACCAGCGGGTTCATGCCGGCCGCAGTGCAGAAGCCAACCATGGCCAGCAGCGCGACGCCGAGGCCGATGAGCGCCGAGCGATAGGTAAGAGGCTCCTGCGACTCGTCAATGCTCGACTTGCGCCCGATTGCTTTTAGCCAGACTTCTTTCAAATAGCCGCGCGACAGCCACAGCGAAACCAGGGTGAGCGCGAGAAACGCGCCTGCCCCCTGATGTCCAAGCGCCGGAAACTGGGCCTGGTTGACCCCTGCCGCGCCGGTCCCGAGATTGAGCGCCGAGCCGACAACGCGCTCGACCCGCGTGACAATGAAGAAGAACCAGCAGGAGAATGTGACGTCTACGGGGATGAGATACGCGATGCCAACGACAAACGGATAAAACGAGATGGGCGTATAGCCGATGGCGTTCCATGGCGGTGCGG
>JAYVVR010000048.1:0-2219 GCA_043786835.1 Armatimonadota bacterium
GGGCAGAATTTCGCCTTCCTGTTGACGCCAAACGCTCCCGTCCCGGAAGCGTCTACCACGGTCAGCCTCGGTCTCCTGCTCATGCTTGGGATAGGTGGGATGGTTGTCGCCGCCTGCCGCAAGCATCAAGCGGCGTAAGAACAGAAGAGACCTCACCCCGGAACTCCGTTCCGACCCTCTCCTTTCTTAAGGAGAGGGTGGCACCTTGCTGCCGGGTGAGGTTTTCTCTGACTGAAATCTCTTTCTCTTTTCGGGAACACTTTCTGTAGAAGTTTTGTTAGGGATATTGACAACGCAACGCTCAAGTGATATAATCAGCGTTGGCAAGTTTTTAGAATAAACTCTCAAGGAGACAGAATACACATGGCGAAAACAGTAGGAATTGACCTCGGAACGACCAACTCGTGCGTCGCCGTCCTCGAAGGCGGTGAACCGACAGTCATTGCAAACGCGGAAGGGGCACGGACGACCCCGTCCATTGTCGGCTTTACCAAAACCGGCGAGCGGCTTGTCGGCAATGCGGCCAAGCGGCAGGCGGTCGTTAATCCCGACCGGACCGTGATTTCGATTAAGCGTAAGATGGGCACGAGCGACAAAGTGACGATTGACGGCACTTCTTATTCGCCGGAGCAGATCTCGGCGATGATTTTGCAGAAGCTCAAAGCTGATGCGGAAGCGTACTTAGGCGAGAAGGTAGACAAGGCGGTTATTACGGTCCCGGCCTACTTCAATGACGCCCAGCGTTCGGCAACAAAGGCGGCGGGGGCAATCGCGGGGCTGGAAGTCCTGCGGATCATCAATGAGCCGACGGCGGCGTCGCTGGCTTACGGTTTAGATAAGAAGAAGAACGAGACGATTCTCGTTTACGACCTGGGCGGCGGTACGTGCGACGTATCCGTGCTTGACGTCGGCGACGGTGTGTTTGAAGTGCGCTCGACCGCGGGCGACACCCGCCTCGGCGGGGATGACTTCGACCAAAAAATTGTAGATTATGTTGCTGAAGAGTTCCGCAAGGATCAGGGGATTGATCTTCGCAAGGACAAGCAGGCCATGCAGCGACTGCGGGAAGCCGCGGAGAAGGCGAAAGTCGAGCTGTCAAATGTTGTGCAGACGACGATCAACCTGCCCTTTATCACGGCAGATGCTGATGGGCCGAAGCATCTGGACGTTGGCCTGAGCCGGGCGAAGTTCGATGAGCTGACCCGCGACCTAGTGATCCGGACCGAGGAGCCGTTCAAGCGGGCGCTGGCGGATGCTGGCATTGAAGCCAAAGACGTAGACGAGATTATCCTTGTCGGCGGCTCGACCCGGATCCCGGCGGTGCAGGAGCTGGTGAAGAAGCTCGGCGGCGGCAAGGAGCCGAACCGCAGCGTCAACCCGGATGAAGTTGTCGCCGTCGGCGCGGCTATTCAGGCAGGCGTTCTGGGCGGCGAAGTCAAAGATGTTGTGCTTCTGGACGTGACCCCGCTGTCCCTGGGCATCCAGACGCTCGGTGATATGTTCACCAAGCTGATTGACCGGAATACGACGATCCCAACGCGTAAAAGCGAAGTCTTCTCGACGGCTGCCGACGGCCAAACTGCTGTTGACGTGGTCGTCTACCAGGGCGAGCGTCAGGCGGCATCCCAGAACAAGCTTTTGGGCCGCTTCCAGCTGACCGGCATTCCGCCGGCCCCGCGCGGTGTCCCGCAGGTCGAAGTGACTTTTGACATTGACGCAAATGGCATTGTCAACGTCTCGGCGAAAGACCGAGCGACAAACAAAGAGCAGCGCATCACGATCTCGGGTGCGGGAACGCTGGACAAGGCTGACATTGAGCGGATGATCCGGGAAGCCGAGAGCCATGCCGCCGAAGATGCCGCCCTGCGCGAGAAGGCCGAAGCCCGAAACCATGCCGACCAGCTTGTGTATTCGACCGAGCGCCTGATCAAAGATTTGGGCGACAAGCTGCCGGGCGACGAGAAAGCCAAAGTCGAGACGGCGGTTGCAAACGTCAAGTCCGCGCTGGAAGGCGATGACACCGCCCGCATCAAGACAACGACCGACGAGCTTCAGACAGCGTCGTATGCCTTGTCCGAACTGCTTTATAAGCAAGCCGACAGCGGCGTTTCCGGCGGCGGCACGGAAGGCGCGACTGAAAATGTCAAGCCCGCCGACGACGTCATTGACGCCGAGTTCAAGAGCGAGTAACTCACGCACCTCGTCGAAACAAAGAAGCG
>JAYVVR010000049.1:0-2218 GCA_043786835.1 Armatimonadota bacterium
GCTTCTTAGTGTAGAGGCACCGACGCCGCCGGCGTGGGCGGGGGAAACCGGCTGGGAAGCGGATGTTATTCTCTCGACCCGTGTCCGGCTGGCGCGGAACTTAAACGGGGCGGCGTTTCCAGGACGGGCGAACGACGCGGAGCTAAAAGAAGTCGCGAAGCAGGTACTGGCGGCATCAAAGCGGCGGGATAAAGGGCAGGTCAGCCTGCGGGCAGTGGAAGTCGGGACGCTGAACGACGCGGATAAAGCGGCGTTGGTAGACAGCCATTTGATTAGCGTTGTTCATGCAATGGCTGGACCGAACCGCTGGGCATTGGTGGATGACAAGCACACGGTCAGTGTGATGGTCAACGAGGAAGACCATCTGCGCCTGCAAGCGATCCTGCCGGGACTGCAAATTGACGCAGCTTACCGGATCGCCGACCAGATGGATGACCAGTTTAACGGGCATTTAGAGTATGCCTTTGACACGCATTATGGGTATTTGACATCGTCACTGTCGAACTGCGGGACGGGGCTACGAGTGTCGGCCATGGCCCATCTGCCGGGGCTTGCGCTCTCGGGCAAGATCGAAGGGGCGATGGAAGCAGCCCGGACATTAGGGGCGGCGGTGCGCGGTCCCTACGGCGAGGGCAGCGTATCGGCGGGGGACGTTTACCAAATCTCGAACGCAGTCAGCACAGGCAAATCTGAGCGGCAGCTACTCACCCGCCTGGCGGCGACGGCAACGCTTTTGCTGACTGATGAACAGGCCGCGAGGGAACTGCTCTGGCGTGAACAGCGTTCATTAATAGAAGCGAAAGTCGGCGATGCACAAGCAGCGCTGAAAACGGCGGAGCGGCTGTCGGCAAGCGCTTCGATGGAGCTTTTGAGCATTCTTAGGCTCGGCGCACAGCTTGGGATAGCCACCGGCGTAACCAATCAAATTTTCAATGAGCTATTATCGTCGCTTCGGATGGGGGCGCAGTTTGTCTCCGGCGAAAAGGCGCAATACACATTTTATGAGGAAACGCGCCGTCCGGCGCTGATACGTAACAAAATACGCGAAAACAAGCGTTAGAACAGAACTACGGGAGAGGCAACATTATGTGGCAGCGATTTACAGAACGCGCACGCAAAGTCGTGTTTTATGCACAGGAAGAGGCGGGTCGTCTGGGCGAGAACTATGTCTCGACCGAACATCTCTTGCTCGGCTTGGTTCGCGAAAATGACAGTGTCGCGGCCCGGATTTTAGATAGGATCGGTGTCAGTTTAGGGCGGATTCGGTCGGAAATCGAACGTCAAGTTGCCCGCGGTGATGGGCGCCTGGGCCAGGATATGCAGCTCACGCCCCGCGCTAAGCGGGTGATTGATTTGGCGTATGACGAAGCGCGTCAGCTCAACAATAATTACATCGGCACGGAGCATCTGCTTTTAGGCTTGATCCGCGAAGGCGAAGGGCTGGCTGGGCGTGTTTTGTCGAAGCTTGGCGTGGATCTCGACCGGACCCGGCGCGAAGTTATGCATCTCCAGGAAGGCGGCGGCGAGGGCGGCACGGGAACGGGTTCCCGGACTCAGCCTGCGAAGACCCGCACCCCGACTTTGGACGAGTTCGGACGGGATCTGACCGAGCTTGCCCGGAACGAGAAGCTGGACCCGGTGATTGGCCGGGCGAACGAAATCGAGCGCTGCATCCAGATTATCTCGCGCCGCATGAAGAACAACCCGTGTCTCTTAGGTGAACCCGGTGTCGGCAAGACGGCGATTGCCGAGGGTTTGGCCCAGCGGATTGTCATGGGCGACATTCCTGACTTTCTGAAAGACAAGCGTGTTATTCAGCTTGATTTGGCCGCGCTAGTCGCCGGAACCAAGTATCGGGGCGAGTTCGAAGAGCGCATGAAGCGGGTCATGGAAGAGATGCGAAAAGCGCAGGGCGAGATTATTCTGTTCATTGATGAGCTTCACACGCTGGTCGGGGCAGGCGCTGCCGAAGGGGCGATTGATGCGTCAAACATCATGAAGCCCGCTTTAGCACGCGGTGAGCTTCAGTGTATCGGCGCGACAACGCTGGACGAATACCGCAAGTATGTCGAGCGCGACGCTGCGCTGCAGCGCCGGTTCCAGGCCATTCAGGTCAAAGAGCCATCGGTAGACGACGCTATCGAAATATTGAAGGGGCTGCGCCCGCGCTACGAGCAGCACCACAAAGTTGAGATTACAAACGAGGCTCTGGACGCTG
>JAYVVR010000050.1:0-2216 GCA_043786835.1 Armatimonadota bacterium
AGAAAAGTCACGGCCCCGGTGACAATATGCGTCTCGACTTCCAGCCGCGTTCCCGACATACCGACCGGGTAGCGAATGCCGTTCTGGCCGTCAATGGAATACGAGCGGGGAATGGCGTGGATGATCTCCCGATCCGGCGGCAGAACAATCACCCGGCTCTGGTCCTGGACGCGCTCGACATCGTCGGTTGTAATCTCACGGTTCGCATGGGTAATCGCGATGACGCCGCGCGAGTTCAGCGACGCGACATGCTCGCCGGTGACGCCGACAATAACTCGGTGAATCTCGTAGCCAGACATCGCGCGGGCTTTTTCGACGCTGTCTATGATGGCCTGAGTGGCACTGTCAATATCAATGACGACCCCCTTGCGGATGCCGTGCGACAGCGAGTTGCCGACCCCCACAATGCTGATGCGGCCCGGCTCCTCGATTTCCGCGACAACAGTACACACCTTTGTCGTCCCAATGTCCAGTCCGACCACACAGTCCCTCGCCACCTCCTATGCTCCCCTCATTCCAACCCTAATTGTGCCGCTCGATTTGACGACTTTGCTGCTCTTGGCGGCCTTCCATCCAGTGCCGCCGAATAATTGACAAGTTGACAAAAATGCGCCCGCCAAGCGCGACAACCGCCGCAAGGCCGAGCGGCTGCCCCATAATGTCGCCGAGATACGCAAGAAACGCGGCGAGCAGCGTGTTCGCGAGAAAGCCTGACACAAACACGTCACTCTTGAACTTGCCCTCGGTGCCTGCTCGAACACCACCGATCAGCGAGTCCAGGCCGGCCAGCGCCGCCAAAGACAGATACTGGGCGTATTTCGCAGGAAACTCCGCGCCCGACAAATAGACGAGGCCGAAGCCCAAACCGCCCGCCAGCAGTGCAAACCAGCCCATGAGTTCCGCCTATACTCCTGCGCTCTTCTCCGACGCCGCCGATTTCTCGGGCGGAACCGGCAGGGCATATTGCGGCTGAAGTACCCCGTTACTGGCGGGAATGACCAAGTGCTTCGCCAGCTGGACTGTAAACATGGCTTTGTCGAAGTTCTTGACTTGATCGGCCTCGCCGCCGGGCAGGTTCAGTGCCGTTTCCAGTGTCAAAGACTTGCCGATGGCTTTAATCACATACGGCGGCGTTTGAGCCGTGTTGTTGACAAAAACTGTCGGCCCGGCACATCGAATGGGGGTCACCGCGCCGACCCGCTGATCATTGACCGAAATCGCCTCCGCCCCTGCTGCCTTTAGCTCATTGACAGTCGCGTTGATATCCGTATCATGGATAATATTCGGCGGCGTCAGGCCCGGTGGCAGCCCGCCGGGAAATGGCTTTTTGCTGTCTGTCAGCGTCACTTCAACGCCCGGCCCCTGCACGGCGGTCAGGCAGGCGGCAAACTTGGCGGATTTCAGGTCGGCGCTCAGTGCCCGCATCTGCGCGGAGGAAGAACTCACGCCGTTCTCGTACTTATTGATCTGCGCCTGCTGCGCTGTCGCCGTGCGCTGCAAGTCGTTCACTTGCTTCACTAAGATATCCGAAGTCGTCACAGCGGCGGTATGAACGGCGGCCTGCTGGGTGCGGACAGACAGGGCCAGCATCGCTCCGAGAATAGCACACAGCAGAAATAACGTCATCCACCATGTCCTGCGGTCCTGTTTCGGCGCGGTTTCCAGCGGGTTAGGGTTCGTATCCATAATTACTCTCTAAGATCAAATTACTCTCTAAGATCAAATTACTCTGGCAATTTATCGCTCACGGCAGGGCGGGGACGCCACACGGGCTGCTGCGGGCAGCTTACATCAATGTACGCAGCCCGGGCCGAAAGCGCCCCGCCGTAAGCGGACAGGGCGGCAGATGCCAGCGCCATCTTCCATGGCAGCGAGTTCGCCTGCCCAAGCCTTACCTGTGGACGCTTTCTGCTATTTAAGCACAAATTCAGGTTTTGGTCAACTACTATTTTCGCGGCCTGCCACTTCGGGTCGGCATGGGTCAGCGCCAGCAGACGGTACGCGTCCGGCAGCCACACAGTCCCGAGCGGTTTGCCGAGTTTTATAGCGGGCGGCAGGGCCGACGCGGCCACTTCAATCACCGGCAGCCCAGACAGCGGCGCGTCAAGCGGGCGGTACGGAACCCCGTTGCGGTCCAGCAGCCAGCTTTGTCCCTCTGACGACAAAACCACATATGGCTGACGTTCCGTGACCGTCAAAATCAGCGTGTCCGGCAG
>JAYVVR010000051.1:0-2215 GCA_043786835.1 Armatimonadota bacterium
CGGGGTCAGCATTTGGGTGCCGTGAACGCGCACTTTTGTGACATGAAGGCCCGGCGCAAAAGCCAGCGCGGCGAGGTCCCCAAGAGCGAGAAAGACAGCGACCACTTGCAGGGTCCGGTTCAAGCTTCGCCGCCGCCGGTTCGTTTTCGGGCGCGGTGCCCGCGTCTGGTGCTTCGCCGAAATGGGAACGCCCCGACTGTCGGTCAATCGCAGTTGTGTCCGCTTATGCATGGGCATTACTCCAAAGCCAGCGCAATCAGCTTGTCCAAAAGCTGCGGGAAGCTAAAATGAGCGGCGGCAGCGGAGCGCGGCAGCAGACTGGTTGGCGTCATGCCAGGAATGGTATTGACTTCCAGCGTGTAGATCTCATCTTTCGGCGTCACGATCATATCTGTGCGGGACATCCCCCGGCACCCGAGCGTCTGATGGCACAGCTTCGCGAGACGCCGTGCTTGCTGGGCGACTGTTTCTGAGATACGCGCCGGGACAATTTCATCAGTCTCCCCGGCTGTGTATTTGGCTTTGTAGTCGTAAAAGCCGCCGTTCGGCACAATCTCAACAATCGGCAGGATTTCGAGCGTATCGTTGCCGAGTACTGGAACCGTAATCTCGGTTCCCGTAATAAACTGCTCAACCAGCACCGTATCGTCGTAGCAGAAAGCCAGCACAATCGCGGCTTCCAATGCTGACTCCTCACGCACAATGCTCATGCCGATAGTAGACCCCTGCGCGTTCGGCTTCACAATCACCGGGAACAATACTTCGCCGGACTGCATTCTCTGGCCACGCTTCAGAACAAAATCTTCCGGCAGGCGAATGCCGACGCCGGCTAGCACCCGCTTACTCATCGCCTTGTCCATCGCCAGTGCACTCGCCAGAACCCCGCTGCCGGTATAACGCAGGCCCAGCACTTCCAGCATTCCCTGGACCGTGCCATCCTCGCCGCCTTTGCCGTGCAGGGCGATAAAAACGACATCAGGCTTCTCGGACGCCGCCACCAGTGGAAGCTGCGGCAGACTGGTAATCTCCGTCGTACCGTCCGCCGCATGAAGCAGGCTCAGCGGCTGGGTCACGCCGGACGGCAGGAACTTCTGCCCCGAAGCCGTATCAAGCGCGTACACCGTATATTTCTCCGGGTCAAGCGCGTTTAATATCTGACGCCCCGTAGACAGCGAAACATCGCGTTCAGCGCTCGTGCCGCCCATTAAGACAGCGACTTTAGTTCGGGTCATAACGCAAGCAGCCCTTCTCCCGCAGAACGGATATCGCCGGCCCCGAGTGTCAGCACTAAGTCGCCGGGACGGACAATCTCAGACAAACGAGCCGGCAGGGCGGACTTATCCGCCACATAAGTTACGCAGCCCGCGCCCCGTCGGTCGGCAGTCAGCGCGGCAAGCCTCGCGCCGGTGACGCCTTCAATCGGCTGTTCGCGAGCCAAAAAGATGTCGGTCAGCACCACATGGTCGGCAGCGGCAAAGCTTTCGGCAAACTCAGTCTTGAAATCACGAGTGCGCGACGGCAAATGCGGCTGGAAAACCGCGACAATCCGGCGGCTCCCGAACGCCTGCCGGGCGGCAGCAAGCGTTACCTTAATTTCTGTCGGATGATGCGCGTAGTCGTCTATGACTAAAATATCAGAGGCGGTTATGCCGACACGCTCGAAGCGCCGCCCGGTCCCGGTAAACCCGGCCAGACCCGCCGCGATCCTCTCAAACGAAATGCCGAGAGTCAGGCCGACAGCGACGGCTGCCAGCGAGTTCGAGACCGTGTGCAGGCCCGGCATTTGAAGCTGCACCCGCCCCAGCCGCACCCCATCCCAGACAGCCGTGTAGCTTGGGGCCGCGCTGTCGATTTCAACGTCAACAGCCGTCAAATCCGCGGCGGTGTCTACGGCGTAAGTGACGATCGCGGGGGTTGCTTGTGTTCCGCGCAGCTCCGCCAGCAGGGCCGGAATGTTCGGGTCAACCGCCGACACGATCGCCGTGCCGGAGACTTGCGAGAGGAACTTGCGGAACGAGCGCAGGACATTGGCGAAGTCGCCGTAATAGTCTAAATGATCCGCTTCGACATTTGTGACAACCGCGATTTTTGGGGTCAGATCGAGAAATGAATCGTAAGCCTCGCAGGCTTCGGCGAGAAACACATCCGAGCCGCCAAGCCGGGCATTGCCGCCGTAAGAGGGCAAATCGCCGCCAATCAGCACTGTCGGGTCGAG
>JAYVVR010000052.1:0-2207 GCA_043786835.1 Armatimonadota bacterium
GGAACTTTGACCGTGACCGCCCAGCCCTCCGGCCCAGTCGCACCGGGGACGCGCGTCCTGTGGACGGCCACCTACCGCGCCCCTGACGGCACCCCACGTCCGACCGCGCCCGGTACCGTCTGGCAGGTGACGGAGGGCAGCCTGACGAAGACCAGCCCGACGTTCCTTTCCAGCAACCGGGACGTGGAGCATTCCGGCTGGCAGGGCAGCATCGCCCCCGGCGTAAGCCGGGTCACAGCGACGGCGTACTATTGGGACCAGTTCAGCCGCCCCTACCAAGTTTCTCTGCCGGTGGCTGTCAAACCTGCCGAAAATACTGCTGCAAATCCGTGAGAATCGTGTATAATACGCATACCTGCTAGCTGTACCGGCATGGACGCATCGGGGAGATCACATCTTTCCATGTTGAGATGGGCATGGGGCAAATCATGACGCTTTCACAAAGACTTACTCGCGCCGGGCTGGTTTTCATTCTGCTGGGAACAGCGGCGGCTTTGGTTCCGACCGATGGCAATGCGTCTGCTGCGACAGATGGCTGCACCATAGCATCTCAGAGCTACTCGGTTGGCAACATGGCGCGGGACTCAACCCAAAACTTTCCCGCGACCACCTCTAATCAGAGTAAGAGCGTCACCCTAACCCAGTATCTTGGGACTACTCCAACTGCTGCTGCTAAGACTACAAACGTAACCGACAGCAATTCAGCGTTCACGACCAAGATAGCAAATACAGATGTCAAAACATCAACTTCATCGGACACCGTAGCGGGCACAGTGGATACTGTTACGATTAGTTTCCCCGGTGGACATACGGTGACTTATATGGTGACAACGACAGCTTAATCAGTTTTCCCTCCGGCAAACTCAGCACCCGCCACCGATTTATGCCTGTCTGAAACATTGACAGACGCCGAAAGCTATCCACTTTGGTTCTCGGCGTCTGTTTCGTCTTTCTTGTCTTCTCCCTGAACAGCAACAAGCCCAGCGGTTCTGCGCGGCCTGCTCCTCGTCCTCTCAAAAGCCTCTAAAACCGTCCGGATCCTGCGTGGTCAGTGGGGGCCGCCTCTCAGGGCATGCGTTGACAATCGTGTACCCCACGGCCCATAATAAGCCTGGATGACGTGTCCGCCCCGGAACGGCGAGGATGGGCAGCCTCCCAAAATCATCAGCAGCCCATCCTCAGCCGCGCCCTGCGGGCAGCCAATGTGGACCAGTGCAGAAGGATTGCCTGGTCCGTTCGTCAGACGCTCCCCTTTAGTCGCTGACGTCATGCAGTCCCGCCCTGAAGGGCAGGTCTGGGGGGCCTGCGGCCAACCGGTCTGCGACCGGAAGATTAAGACCGGGATTCTCTCCCGCTCGCCGGGCGGTCTTGATCCTCCGCCCGCAGGGCGGTCGGCGTCCTCGCCCCCCAGACCTGCCCTTCAGGGTGGGACTGCGTAACATCAGTTAGAAAGGGCGTCAGGATGCACGAGGTCTGTCTAGCGCTGTTCGTCCATGGCTACAACCGATCACGCAGCGTCAACAATACCGAATAGGCCAACTACCGAGCTGGTCTGCTCGACACTGTAGCAAAAGACTTCGCACAAAATGTTAGCTTGAATTGTCAGCCTTCGGTCCTAAAGGCCGGAGGCTGTTTCATCGTATCCCTGCCCCTAGCGATTGCGTGTCCCGTATTACGATCCCCTGTTCGGAACGTGATTCTGACAGGTTTCTTTGAAAATAATGTCTCTTATTTAAGATTCTCTGCTTGATTGGCATGGTTTATGCAGTATGCTTTATATGTTACGCTATCAATTCTGTATAAGAGGGAGGTGAAAATACAATGAAAACAATGCACTATTTACGTAAAACCACGACTGTGGTGAGTGGCGCGGCTCTGCTGCTGGCTCTGGCCGGCAGCGCCTTTGCAGGGGGGGGTGGCAACACGCCCGTGACGAACCTGCAAGGGGTGACGATCACGCCCGATTCTACCGGCGAGTGCTTCACCGTTCGCCTGGCTAGCGGGGGGGGGACGTTTGACTACGTACTTAACGGCGTATCCTATACGGACGGGAAAATCGCTCAGATCGGCGGGTTCTACATCAAAAGCCCGCCCGGCTCGAATCAAGTGACCACGACTGGCGTGGTGACCACGACTGGCGTGGTTTCGAAATTCAACCCCAGCACGCTCAATGACAGTACTTTCCGTGGCGCGACTGGCTATAAAAC
>JAYVVR010000053.1:0-2205 GCA_043786835.1 Armatimonadota bacterium
GAATACTTGTCCATTTTTTGTGGGAGCAAACTCCTTCGCGGTGAGACGCAGATGCCACCCGTCCCTTTCCTGAACTTCCTTTGCTCGACATCAAGCGATAACGAGGCCGGAAGTCACTGAAAAGCGCACAGGCGTTTGTCCGGAAATCTCGGTGCGCTGGCCCTGATCTTAAGAGCAGGTTCTCTTGACATAATCTCGTTACTGTGTTTAAGTGTAGGCATGACCCAGTGGAAAAAAACCAGACAGTCCTCGCCCATGCACCTCACACCCGCCGGAGCAGTTCCCACAACGCAAAAGTCCTGGGTGCTGTCCTCGGCGGACCTCGAAGCGCTGCTGGAAAGCTCTGACGACGCCATCTTCAGCAAAGACCTCAATAATATCATCACTCAGTGGAGCCGGGGCGCGGAAGAAGTCTACGGCTATTCCCGTCAGGAGATGATTGGGCAGTCTGTGACCCGGCTGCTGCCCCCGGAATGCCCGGATGAAGCCGTGCTGATATTGGAGCAGATTAAGCGCGGGGAGCGGCTGGAACGCAAAGAAACCATGCGCCTGACCAAAGACGGCAAACTTTTGTCGGTCCTTCTGACGGTCTCGCCGCTGCGGGATACTTCCGGGATAATTATCGGGGCACTGACTGTCGCCCGCGACATCACGGGCCGCCGTCAAATCGAAGAGACCGTGCGGTATTTAGAAGCGCAAGTCGAGAGCCGCGCTCTCGTCATGGAAACGGCCAACCGGATCGCGCTGAACATTTTAGCCCATCGCACCGGGGTAGAAGCCCTGCGCCATATCGCCGACGCCGCCCGGACTCTGGCGTGTGCAAAGTATGCAGCCCTCGGAGTGGCCCGGCCCGGCGGCGGCGGATTGACGGAGTTTGTGGCGGTCGGTTTGACTGAGACCGAAGAAGCGGTTATTGGCGCCCGGCCGAAAGGGACTGGAATTTTGGAGCTGCTGCTGGAACGCACCGAGCCGCTGCGGATTGCCGTGCTAGGGGAACACCCGGCCTCGGTCGGCTTTCCGCCGAACCATCCCCCGATGGGGAGTTTTCTCGGTGTGCCGATCCGGCGCGGCGACACGGTACTGGGCAGCCTGTATCTGACCGACAAAGAGGGTGGCCTGCCGTTTACCGAAGACGACGAAATCGCAGTCGAGGCGCTAGGCGCGTACGCCGCAGTTGCCATTCACATCACGGAAATGCTGGTCCGGCAGCGCACCCTGGTCAGCGGACTAATTCATGCCCAGGAAGAAGAGCGCCGGGCGGTGGCGTATGATCTGCACGACGGTCTCACCCAGTTTGTGATGGCCGCGCACGCACATTTGGAAGGGTTTCGCAGTGCCCATGCGTCGGGTAAAGAGGAAAAAGCGAGGTATGACCTAGATCAGGGCCTGCGCTATTTAAAGGAAGCCGTCACCGAATCGCGCCGGCTGGTCAACGGCCTGCGGACGCTCGCTTTGGATGATATGGGCCTCGCGGGAGCGTTGGAAGAAGCGGTTGCGGACGAAAAAGGGCGGGCGGGGTGGGCGGACGCGGACTTTGTGCATAACATCGCGGGCCGCCGGTTTGACAAGTCGCTGGAAACCGCAGTCTACCGAGTCGCGCAGGAAGCGCTCACCAATGCGCGTAAACACGCGCAGACTCAGCGCATCCATGTGCTGCTGCTGGAAGAAAAAGAGTCTCAGAGCGACTACCGCCATCTGCTGCTGGAAGTGCGGGATTGGGGCATCGGGTTCGACCAGGACCAGGTGCTGAATGCCGCAGAACACGTCGGCATGCAGAGCATGATCGAGCGGGTCCGGCTGATGGAGGGCAGCTTTGAAGTCCAGGGCAAACTCGGTGCGGGCGCAGCGGTGCGGGCGGTTTTTCCTGTCACGGCCGCGGACCGGAAAACAGACAATGACCGAAAGGATGATGTATGAACACCATAATCCCCGCCGTTCTAGTACCAATCGTCCTTGTGGACGACCATGCCATCTGGCGCGGCGGCGTTCGGAGCCTGCTGGAAGACACCGAATTTAAAGTCGTTGGCGAAGCATCGTCGGGCTCGGAAGCTCTGGAAGTGGTTGCCCGTACCCATCCCCGGCTCGTTCTGCTGGACATCCGCATGGCAGGCGGAGATGGGCTGGACACGCTGCAAGCCTTGAAAGCACAGAACTCCGCTACGGTTATTGTGATGCTGACGACCTACGATAACCCGACGTACATAG
>JAYVVR010000054.1:0-2198 GCA_043786835.1 Armatimonadota bacterium
GCCACGGGCCGGGGCAGCACACGCATGACGTTCCCGACGGGCCGATTACGCTGCGGTCGCTGCTTGCACTCGGGATTTCGGGCGGGATCGTTCCCTGCCCATCGGCTCTGGTCGTGCTGCTGTCGGCAGTGGCCCTGCACCGGATCGCTTACGGCATGGTTTTGATTGCAGCGTTCAGTGTCGGCCTGGCCTCTGTGCTGGTTGCGGTTGGCCTGATGGTCGTTTCAACCCGGCACTGGTTTGAGCGTTTTCCTGTCAGTGAAGGACTACTAAAGCGCCTGCCGGTTGTCAGCGCCGCCGCAATTACGCTGATCGGTGCCCTGCTGGTTATCCGGGCGGTGACTACCGGCGCGTGATAATGGGGCAGAAAAGCGGCGTGATAATGGGGCTTCCCTACAGTCTCTAAGCGTAGATCTGCTCCAAAATCACCGGGTCTTTGATTTCGGTGTCTTTTGAGAGAAGCAGGACTTTCGACAGCACTTCGGCAGTGCGCGGGTCGTCGTCGGCAAACGGCAGAAAGACGCGGCCTCGGTGCTGGGAATGCACCGGAACAATGCAGAGCTGGCCGCCGGGCTGACGGTGGACACTCGCAGAGCCGAGATGCACCGAGTAGTTTGCCAGATGCCCGTCAATCAGCGCATGGTTGCCGACTAAACGAACATTTCCGAGCTTCATTAACGCACAGGCTTCGCGCAGAAGCGTTGTTCGCATTTCAACGGTGCTGGCGCTGGCTTCAGGGTCAACACCGCCTTGATGGGCCACGCTGACGACCAAATCTAGGTCACGCATGGCCTCGCTGAAAACGCGTGGACAGACTTCGGTGAGCAGCAATGGCTTCCAATCGCCGCGCTTTGTGAACACAATGGCGTCAATCGTCAGCCCTTCGGCCTCGGCAGGAGTCGTGTAGCCGTAATCGAATGAGACATCGGCAGAAATCCCGGCATCGTGAAAGGTCCGCCGGACATCGCCGTCGTTCGGATTGCCGACCCAGCCGCGCCTGCCCAAGAGCGCCAGCGCCTGTTTTGGGTTGACCTGATGGCCTGCATAGCGCTGAGATTTAATCCCGTCTGCTTTCTCAGCGGCAGTCAGAACGTATAATTCGCGAAAGACCTGCTTGAACGGCTGGATGCGCTCCCGCTGAAAGCATTCTCGCTGCCATTCTTGCCAGTATCCTGCCGTCAGCAGGTCATGGGCATGGGCGATTTCCAGAAGGTCTTTATCGCCCACAGGCCGGACCGTGTCATCATAGGCTTCCAGGGATTGCCCGCCGTCTACCGCGTAGCCGGTCAAATCGCCGGGTCCAACCAAGATAAGCGAGCGGAGCATCGGAGCTAAAACCGGGTGCTGCAAAAGGCGGCGCAGTTCTGTCCCCGTGAACGCGTCGCCCCGGCACATCGCGGCTTCGAGTGACAGCCGCATTCGGGACGCCTGCCGCACGATTTCGGTCTTTCGCGCCGTCAGCGCAGCAATCTCCGGCAGCTTCTTCGCGGCGGCAGGAATGGCTTTGATTGGCTTGCCATTTTTGGTCGCGGCAATCTCAGGCGTACCCCATTCGTTGATGGAGAGCATGACTTGGACCGGCCCGGCTTCGGCGAAGACTGGGCCGACGGCGAGGTCGGCGACGCTTTTCGCTTCCATCGCCCACTCCAGGCGCACCGGGTCGGGATAGCCTGCCGTTCGTGCTAGGTTTTCCAGCCCAATGCCGACGGACAGCTTTTCGCTGGCCTGCCGCTGCGATCCGAACTGCCGGCTCCCCCGTCCAAACTCCTGCATGACGGCGTAACGGGCCAAAATGTCGTCCTCGCGCTTGGCTCCATTCGGCAATGGGACGAGGCCCAATGCCCGCACGGCGTCTTGATTACGCTTGTCTCTGATGCGCGTTTTGAGGTCCGCAAGCGGCGTTTGCCCGAGCATGGCGGCGGCGAAAAGCTGCGCCCGCTTGTGTCCCCCGCCTCCCGACGCGTATTTCGCGGCGTCGTCAAGCATCGTCCAGCGTTTAGCCCCGAGCGCTTTATAAACGCGCCCGAACCACTCGACATCTACCGCGCCGTCGAGAAGCGTTTGGGCAGACAGTGGGGTCAGCGCGGCGGCTTCCGCCGCCCACCCTTCCCGGACATCGGCGTCCACGCTCCACTGAACGTCCTTCGTGTGGGCATGGAGCCACCAGACGGCCTCGGCGAACCCAATCCAGTTCAGCG
>JAYVVR010000055.1:0-2193 GCA_043786835.1 Armatimonadota bacterium
CGCTGGCCTATCCCGCTCCGCTGGACTTCTCTGTCCGCGAGGGCGGTCACTATGCGTCCACGTTCCCCACCCCAATAAAGCCTTAGCCGCAATTTATAGCCCGGCGCGTTCCGTTCGGTGGATCAGCTCGGCGGCGGATTGGGGGGATTGCAAGAGGTTGTCGGCACGAAGCATTTCGCGGATGACTTCCTCGCAAAGCGTAAGCTGTTCAGGGCTGGTGGTCCAGCCCTGAATGGCCGCGACGGCCTCTGCGGTCACCGTGCCGCATTCGACGGGGTAACGGCTCGAGACTTCCCGCGCGATGCTCTCGAAGGCAATCAGTTTTTCTTGTTCGTTCATTCCCGATTATAGCAAAACGGGGACGGACTTGGCAAGCGTTGTTTTAGCGCGGCGCGATGACGCCGGCAATGTCGCGGGTCATCGGCGGCAGGGCGACGGTCAGCTTCCCGCCGCGCACCACCGCGGATCGGGACGGCAGGGCTTGACCAGCCCAGGTGTCCCACAGATGGACCATGTAAGTGCCGGGCGCGAGACCAGGCAGAGTCAGCGTCGCAGTCACGGGGGATGCGCCGGTGCGGTCGCGGTTGTAAGCCCAGAACTCGGCGGCGTGGCGGCTGCCTTTAACAAGGACCCCAACGGGCGAAGCGTAGTGGGTCACGGTGAAGCGCGGGATAAACCAATCGAGGCCAGGATTGTCCAGCATCACCGTGCTTGGGCCGGTCGGCAGATAAGCTGTCAGGGTCCGGCCCCCGTCGTGGTCGGCGGCCGCCGCCGGGAACTCGAACTCAGCGGCGACTTTGCCGTTGACACTCAGCACTGGATGCGCTCCGGCTTTTGCGACGGTACCGACAGCGACCTGGAACTGGCAGGGACCAGAACAGTTGACCTGGAACGTGACTGGCTGCGGACGCAAATCTTTGTGGTAGCTGCCCTGGAAATAGGACGACATCCCCGATAGGTCTGCCGCCGCGCCGTCGGCAGGCAGGACGGCGGCGAAGCGGGTGAACGGTTCCCAGTTGCCAGGCAGGGCAAACGAAAATTCGCCAAGCGTTCCCGTCGAATGGACCGCCGGGATAATGGTGTCAAACGTCGGCTGACTGCCGCCGGCCTTGAGAAATCCTGAGACTGAGGCAAACTGCGGCCACCAGTTGTTTGCTTCAACAGCGTCCCAGTACCAGAACTGGCCGGCTCCGGCAGTCGGCGACATGAGACTGGCCCACAGACCGTCGTGCAGAAAGGCTTCGGTCAGACCGGTCTTGGTATCCGACGGTCCCCATTCGCCAATAAAGTATGGGGTGCCTTCGGTGGCGGCCTGGACACTCGCGAAGAACGAGAGGATGTTGGGAACGTAGGTATGCACCTGATTGTAGTCCAGCCCGATTTGAGCGAGCGGCTCACCCGGCACGGAGTTCGACGTTGTGACGAGGTGATGATTGACATCTTCCGCCCGAAGTGCCGACGCCATTTCTTTGTGCCAGTTCACGACATCCTGAAAGTGGTTCTGGACTTCGGTGATGTTCTGGACTTCATTGAACAGCTCGTACGACAGCAGGTGCGTCGAATAGCCATAGCGGGCCGTGATGTAGCGATATTTCAGACGTGTCAAGCGCCGAGCTTGGGCATTCGTGAAAAAGTCGCCCGGGTTTTGCAGGAAGCCGCCATTTGCGGCATTGAACGGGTTATCGGCCCAGTTGGGGTCCGTGTGGGCGGTATACTGACCGTGGTGCTGCAAGGTCATTTGAATGTAAACGCCGTGCTTTTCCGCCAAGTCGAAAATGGCATCCCAGCGCCGCGCACTGTCAATCAGCAGTGTGCCGGGCTTCGGACTGTCAGGCTTGGCTGCGGCCCACTCCAAGTTTTTGCCATCCCAATGGTTCATCCAGACCCGCGCCCAGTTCATGCCGGCGGCCTGCATCTGCGTGAACGTGGCTTCATAGGTTTGCCCGGAGGTCAGCCAGGCGGCGTCCATGCCGAACGGGTAATACGTCCGGCCATTATCGAACACGAAGCGTTTGGGACTCGCCGGGTCTCGCCGGACAAAACCGGGGCTTGCCGAAGGAACGCAGTTGAACTGCTTTATGCTGAGACTCGGCGGCGTGACTGAAGTGCCGTTCCGTGTGACTTGAAGTGAGTAGGCCCCAACGGTAGTCGGGGCGAACCGGACCCGCCAGCGGTCGCCATCCCAGAACGCCG
>JAYVVR010000056.1:0-6373 GCA_043786835.1 Armatimonadota bacterium
CGAAGCAACGCCGAACGCCGAGGTCACATCGAGGAACCGGTTGCCGTCAACATCGGTGACCAGGCAGCCGTGCCCCTCGTCCCAAAAGACCGGAAAGTCCGGGGCGAGATAGGTGACATTCGGGCTTTCGACTCGGCGCAAGTCAGCGGCCAGCGCACGGGAGCGTGGGCCGGGAACATCGGCAACAATCTTTGGGAGCAGGTCACTCACCCAGACTTGTCGGTTTCCACTTGCAGCTTGATCTGACGCAGAATGCCTGCGACTTTCTCGCACTCTTCATCGTCGCCGGAGAAGACAATCGAGCGGCCTTTGGTATCAACTTCCACCGCGTGTGCTTCGGCCTTTTCCTGGGTGCAGCCGGTCGCCTTCCGAAGCTGCTTTTCGACCTGGTCAAACGTGTGGCAGTCGCAGTTGTAAAGTATCACGATGTAGGGACCGTCCGAGCCGGGCGGGGCACGCTGTTCGCGTTCATCAGGCGCGTCAATCGTCTGAACGCCGGGCCGAACAGCAGGCATAAGATCAATTCCTCGGGGCATAGCAAATTCCTATCCAGAGTTTTGTGACTCTAGTATACCCGCTTCCGGTTCCCAAACACCCGACTCCGCCAAAATCTCGTGGGGATGGAAGCGCGCTTTGTAGGCCATGCTCGGGCAGCCTGCGACATAAAACCCAAAGTACGCCCAGCGCTTTTTGAGTGTTTGCGCCAGAACAAGCGTCTGCAAAATCGCGAACGTGCCGAGACTGCGGGACCGGCACTCGGGATCGTGAAAATGGTAGACGCCGGAGACGGTATTCGGCGTAGTATCCGTGATTGCCACCGCCCGCAAAATGTCGTTCTCCCAGATTGAAATCTCGACGCTCGGCACCGGGTTCTGGACAAACTGCCGCCGGTAGCTGCCCAGTGTCCGTTCGGTGTCAGGCCAGCCTTTCATCTCTGTTTGGACGGCCTGGTAACGCCGGTACAAGTCCAAACGCGCGGCATCGGCAGTCGGCGGGGCATAGCGCACTTCAAGGTCGGCATTCTTCCGCAGGCACCGTGCCTGGCTGCGGTCGGGGACAAACTCGGCGGCGGGGATCCGCAGAGGCCGGCACTCGGCGCAGGCTTGGCAGATCGGACGAAAAAGTGTTTGACCGAACTTGCGCCATCCGGCATCCATCAGCGCTTCATATTCGTTCGGCCCAAGCTTCGCCGCAATCGCATACTGCTGGGTCGCCAGCCTGTCAGGGAGGTACGGGCAGGTCTCAGGGCTGGAAACAAATTGGTCAAGGATCTGCATCAGCCGGCAAGACGCGTTTCATAATCGGCCAGCATGGCTTGATACGGCGGCAAGACTAAATCGTTCGCCCACATGATAATCGCGTTCTCACCGTTGTCGCTGTAATAGTTCTTGCGAACGGCAACATCCTCGAACCCGTACTTCAAGTACAAGTTATGCGCGACTGTGTTTCGCTCCCGCACTTCTAGGGTCGCCCGCTCCGCGCCGCGCTTGATGCCTACCCGGATGACATCGAGCAGCAGCCGCTCGCCGATCTTCAGGCCGCGCACCGAGGGGTCTACGGCGATTGTCGTCATATGGATCTCGTCCATAATGACCCACATGCCCGCATACCCGGCAATCGTGCCGTCGGGCAGCGCCGCCACTGTGTAGTAGGCATTTGAGTTGCCGACTTCTGTCACATACGCGCTTGAACTCCACGGCAGGGTATAGCAGCGGCGCTCCAAACGAGACACATACTCAATATCCTCAATCCGCATCGAACGGATCGTGATTTCAGCAGGCAAAAGCGGCTCGGTAATCGGCTGAGTCAATTCGATCATGGTTAAACTTCTAAAACTGACTTCTTATCGACGCTGACCGCATTCGGGCCTTCCACCCAGTGATCGCCGCCTTTGAAGAACTCCCGCTTCCAGATCGGCACGGTTTCTTTGAGCGTGTCCAAAAGCCAGCGGCAGGCATCAAACGCTTCCGCCCGGTGCGCGGCGGCCACAGCGATCCCGACCGAGCTTTCGCCGATCTCCAGGCGTCCCAATCGGTGCTGAACCGCGCATTTGACAGCCCAGCGCCCCTCGGCGTCCGCAATCAGCCGACCAAGCTGCGTCTCGGCCAGCGGCGCATAGGCCTCGTATTCCAGATACAGCACCTCGCGTCCTCGTGCGTTGTCCCGCACGTTGCCGCTGAACGTCACCACCGCCCCGTAGCCCGACGCTTCGACGGCCCGGCTCAACGCTGTCATATCTATAACGGCCTCCGTCAGCCGCGTCTCTCCTGACCCACCGCTCATCGGCGGCATCCAGGCCACTTCGTCGCCGTCCTGCAAGACAGTCGCGGCACCCGCAAACTCGGCATTGACCGCTACCCGCGCCTGTGAGAGCAAATCGGCAAACCCGGCACTGCGCTCCGCCAGCAGAGCCGCTGCTTCTTCCACAGTGGCCCCTGCCGGCAGCGACATGGTTAGCTCATGGCTCCCGGCCACGTCCTGCAAGTGAGCGAAAAACAGCAGCCGTACAGTCATCATAAGTTCAGAATATCTATCAAACAGTCTCAGAAGGCGTGTTCTTTTTGACCCAAAACAAGAGCGCAAGGGCAGAGAGTGCTGCTTGTTCCTCTTTACATTTTCCCATCGCCGCCTGCAGCGTCTCCGTCAATCCTGCATCTGCAAACTACCGACCTGTCACAGCGAGAGTAACGCCCATCAAAGGAAATACTTCAGGGGAATCGGCTTTGATCACTTCAAACAACCGAGCATTCATGTCTACTGAGGCCGTGGAAATCCACTCGTTGATTTGTTCCTCCGAGACTTGTTCCACACCGCGCCATATTTGCTGCTTGACTCCCAGCCTTTCATGCCGCGCCCGGTTCTGTGATGATGTCAAGAACAATTGTTGTATACTCCTGATCGGCCGTCTCGTCTACAATTTGCTTTTCGTGGGATACCGTCCGCCAGCCCTGCAAACGTGACCATCCCGTCACGTCGGCTATCAAGTTATCAACGGCCTGAACCCATTCCTCGCGCCCGGCAGCTTTCTCTGACTACTATAATATCGGTATCTTTTCTGCGACAGCCATGCTATTCTCCTACAAAATATAGCGGCTTAGATCTTCATCTTTGACGATGTCGTCGAGCTTTTCGCGGACGTAGGCGGCGTCAATGCGCTTGAACTTGTCGTCTAGATCAGGCGCTTCAAACGAGAGATCGTCTAATAGCCGTTCCATAATCGTGTGCAGGCGCCGGGCGCCGATATTTTCCATTTGAGAATTGACATCAGCGGCGATGCGGGCAATCTCGGCAATGGAGTCATCGGCAAACTCGATTGTGACGCCTTCGGTGGCGAGAAGCGCGACATACTGTTTAATCAGCGCATTGCGCGGCTCAGTGAGAATGCGCTTGAAGTCGTCCTGCGTCAAACTTTCCAGCTCGACACGGATCGGCAGGCGGCCCTGAAGCTCCGGAATGAGGTCGGAAGGCTTTGACAGGTGGAACGCGCCGGCGGCGATAAACAGCACGAAATCGGTCTTGACCGGGCCATACTTCGTCTGGACCGTGCTGCCTTCAATGATCGGCAGGATGTCGCGCTGAACGCCCTCGCGGGAAACGTCCGGCCCGCTGCCGCTGCCGCCCGAGCCGCCGCGGCCGGCGATCTTGTCCATCTCGTCTACAAAGATAATCCCGCTCTGCTCGGCACGGTTCACCGCCTCACGGGCCAGTGCGTCCTGATCAATCAAGGCCCGCGCTTCTTCGCCCGCGTAATGCGCCCGCGCTTCTTTGATGGTCAGCGTTCGCTTGCGGCGCTTTTTGGGGACCATCGAGCCGAACAAGCCCTGCATGTCCATGCCCATGTCGTCCATGCTGCCGCCCGGCGACAGGACCTGCATGAACGGGGCGGGGCCGCTTTCTTCGATCTCTATTTCAATGACATCGCCGTCTTTGACGCCGGACGCGATCTGCGCCCGCAGGCGTTCTCGCACCCGGTTTTCCTGCTCCCGCCGCCGCTGGCTGTTTTCGTCACTTTCAGCCTCCGGCGCATCGGCAGACTCCTCGGAAACTGGGTTCGGCTGGCCGGACGGCGTAAAGAACTGTGCCAGCGCTTCGAGTGGGTTGTCGCCACCCCCCGGCTTCGGCATCCGAATCCGCTTGGACTTCTTTTCCCGGCGCGGCTGCAAAATATCGAGAACCCGATCAATAGCCCGGTCTTCGGCCTGTTCTTTGACTTCTTCCATCTTTTCGCGCTCGACAATGCGGAGCGACGCCTGCACTAAATCGCGCACCATCGAGTCTACATCTCGCCCAACATAGCCGACTTCAGTAAACTTCGTCGCTTCGACTTTGACAAATGGCGCATGGGCAAGAGTTGCCAGTCGGCGGGCGATTTCGGTCTTCCCGACACCTGTTGGTCCGATCATTAAAATGTTCTTGGGAATGACTTCATCCCGCAAGTCATCGGAAAGCCGCCGCCGCCGGTAGCGGTTCCGCAGGGCGATTGCGACGGCACGTTTAGCGGCTTTTTGGCCGACAATGTATTTATCAAGTTCAGCGACAATCTGCCGGGGCGTCATGTCTTCCATCTCAGAAACAGTTTGCATCTCATCCATAATTTCAGTATACCCAGTCTCCTCAAAGAACACAAAAGAGGCCATCAACAGAGAAGGCGAACACAACAGAGAAGGCGAACACAAGGTTCGCCCCTACAGGGTCCAGATACGAAACGTAGGGCGCCAACCTTGTGTTCGCCCTCCTCGTGTCCATTTCTTGCACGTCATGATGCGCTTTTGTCCAACGCGTCTGCTACCTCCGCCGCGCCGTACAGCCGCAGCAGTGTTTTAACAGTGTAGGTGATTTTCGCCGGCGTGACATTTGCCGGCGCAAGTGTCGCCAGCGCTGACAGGTTGCCGCCGCCCTGCGGAATCAGTGCGGCTAAACTGTCCCGAGCTGCCGCCGGGGCCTCTACCGGAGCATGGCGCAGCAGCGCCTGCGCTTGGACACTTGACAGGCGGCTTGGCCCGGTCGCCGACACGGCCCGGCGCAGCTCGGCGGTGTACGCCCCAACATCGGCGTCCCAGGGGGCTGCTTTGCCGCCGGTCAGCCGGAGCCACAGCGTCAGCGGCGACTGCTGGGCCTCCGACGCTGCCTTGATGCTCTGAATTTCTCCCAGTTCTCCCAGCACTGCCGCCGTGTCCGGTTCAGTTCGCGCCAGTTTTTGGGCGTCTTTGGAATACACCAGCGGTGCAGACAAAGTCGCGGCTGACTTAGATGCCCAGCTTTGAAGTGTCGGCGGCGCACCCATCTGTGTCAGCAGCGATGCGGTTAGTGTGTAGGAGGCCGCCTGCGAACGGCGCAGCTTGGCAACCGCGCTGCTGAGTCGCGCAACTTCCGCTCCCGCGAGTTTCTGGTCCGTGATGCCCTTCAGTGACTGCACGGATTTCGTATAGGCGACCGCCCGCAAATCGGCAGTCCGCAGGGCATACCCAAGCCCAAACGCCTGCGCCCGGATCTTCGGGACACCCAGCGGGGGAGGGGGCGTTTTCGCGTGGGCAGTGAGCGGCAGAAGGGTGAGGAAGAGGAGGGAGGCCCCCCCGCCCCCAATAATGGGGGAGTAAGACGGGCCATGACCGTCCGATCCTGCTCCCCCATTATTGGGGGTGGGGGGGCATCTCATATCTCTTCCACCGTGATATTCGAGTTCGTGTAAATGCAGATGTCGGAGGCAATCAGCATGGCTTTTTCGACAATCTCGCGGGCCGACAGCGACGTGTTTTCCGACAGCGCCTTTGCCGCCGCCTGGGCATACGGCCCGCCGCTGCCAATCGCTGCAATGCCGTCGTCGGTGTCCATGACATTGCCGTCGCCCGAAACGATAAACAAGAACTCCGGGTTCGCGACAATCATCAGCGCTTCGAACCGTCTCAGCACCCGGTCGGAGCGCCATTCTTTGGCAAACTCGATCACGGCCCTTTGAAGATTGCCGTTAGACGCTTCCAGCTTGGCCTCAAACCTATCGGCAAGCGCCATGGCATCGGCAGCGGAGCCGGCAAAGCCTGCCAGCACTTTACCTTGATACAGCCGCCGGATTTTGCGTGCCGTGTTCTTCATCACGGTTTTATCGAGCGTCACCTGCCCATCGCCCGCAATCGCAACCTTGCCGTCTTTGCGAACGCCCACAATTGTCGTCGCATGCATTGTTATGTTCATAGTGTTTCTGTTTCAGGGATAGGCAGCAAAGCTGCAATTTGTATCTTCAAGCGCGGTACATCCCGCGTTGCGGCTGTCCAAACCGCATCTGCATCAATGCCGAAGTAGTGGTGGACAAGAATGTGGCGCATTCCGATAATTTGACCCCAGGGGATTTCCGGGTGCTGCTGGCGAAACTCGGTCG
>JAYVVR010000057.1:0-2187 GCA_043786835.1 Armatimonadota bacterium
GAGGCGCTGGGGCAGCTCTATGTCGCCCAGAACTTCCCGCCGCCCGCCAAGGCCCGCGCCCTGGCCCTGGTCCAGAACCTGAAAAGCGTCCTGCGCGACGACCTCGCCGGGCTGCCCTGGATGGGGCCGGACACGCGCCGCCAGGCGCTGGGGAAGGTTGACGCTATGGCGATCAAGATCGGCTACCCGGACAAGTGGCGCGATTACTCTCGGCTGGACGTTTCCAGCCCTTCCTACGTCGTCAACGCCCTGCGGGCCGACGAGTTCGAGTTCCAGCGTAGTCTGAACAAGATCGGCAAGCCCGTGGACAAGACCGAGTGGGGCATGACGCCCCCCACGGTGAACGCCTACTACAGTCCCTCCATGAACGACATCAACTTCCCCGCCGGCATCTTGCAGCCGCCTTTTTTCAACCCGGACGCCGACGATGCCGTCAACTATGGAGCGATCGGTGCGGTCATCGGGCACGAGATGACGCACGGCTTTGACGATCAGGGCCGCCAATATGATGCCCAGGGCAACCTGCACGACTGGTGGACGGCGGACGACCTCAGGAACTTCACCCAGCGCGCCCAGGGCATCATCGCCCAATATTCGGCCTATGAGCCGCTGCCCGGCCAGCACATCAACGGCGCGCTGACGACCGGCGAGAACATCGCCGACATCGGCGGCCTGAAGATCGCCTACCTCGCATTGGAAAAGTCCCTGAAAGGCAAGCCCCGGACGAAGATAGATAGCTACACCCCGGAGCAGCGATTCTTTCTGTCGTTCGCCCAAGTCTGGCACGACAAGCGGCGGCCTGCCTATGCCAAGGTCGCTTTAGCGACCGACCCGCACTCGCCGGACAAGTACCGGGTCATCGGCGCACTCGCCGACACCCCCGAGTTCCGGCAGGCGTTCGGCTGCCCGCCCGATCCCAAAGCAAGCCCGACCCACCTCTGGTAGTGAGAACGAAAGAGACATCATGAAACGACTGTGGAAGATGAAGCGCCGGATGGTGGAAAGGTAGCTGTCTTCGGTGCGGAGGCTGAGGTGCTTGAGGCGAATGACGGTGCGGACCTGTTCCAGAAGCGCGTTCGGGTTACCGGGGTTGAGAGTGTTCGGGCTGGGGTTGTCGGGGCGGTTCATGCGGGTTCCTTCCTGGAACGATGTTCTTCCGTGGGTTTTTCGTTTTTCTTGGTATCTTTGGTATAATGTCTAGGAAGGCAGCAGGCAGGCGAACGCCTCGGGGATGTTCCGCTTGGCGGCAGTTGCCACTGATTCGGGCGTATTATACCTCACGGTTGCGGTAAAAGCCGCCACAGGAGCGTGTTACACCGCAGTGGCGTTTACCGGACTGCTGGTACTATCGCTCGCTGTAAGTTACTGTCGTGAGAATGCGGCAAACGCCGCTGTTATGACGTGTTACGCCGCGCTCGTGCGGTATAGTAACAAGTTGGGCCGCTGGACGAAGGCAGTGCAGTGACGAAAGGAAAGAACAAGATGAATCAGCATCAACAGGCATTTTTTATTCCCTTTGGCTTGTGGATGTTACTTGGCGTGGTACTCATCGTGCGAGTATTTATTATCACACTCAAAGCAGGACAATCAGGCGATTCAATAACCCGCGCCAAAGAAGTTCAAAAGCGATTTACAACTGTTGGATTGATTTTGATGGGGACATTGCCCGTCGCTTATGCCGGCTACTATCTGCTTGGGGGCCAAAGATAGGGCGTCACCGCTAACTTGAAACGATATCGGAATAATTGACATGAACCCTACCGCAGAGTCACAACTTAAAAAACACAATTTGCCAGCAACCCAACAAAATATACGTCAGTATACTCTTGGTTATGCCATGATTCTTCCATCACTTTTCTTGACAATTTGGTGTCTTTTTCCGCTCAAGCATTTGGTAAGACAAACTGGCATCCCTTATTTTGCTGACCTCATCGTATTTCCTATGGTTTTTGTGCTGCCGGGTATTCTCTGTCTATTGTTTTTGCACAAGCTACCTGCGTTCTCGCGGGGCTTACGGGATGTAATGGTTCTGATGGTTACAATTCTGCCGATAGCCGTGTTAGGACTTGGCTTGAAGAAATTATTGATACTGGTTGGTAGGCATTAGCGGTTGCATCGCGTGAGACTTGGGACAATACCTTAACAGCCAGACGGCCCAACAAGGCGCTGCACCGGACGCCACCTGTC
>JAYVVR010000058.1:0-6352 GCA_043786835.1 Armatimonadota bacterium
GAGATGACGGCGGCGATTTTGCGAACGCGCATGGGACAGTATTTGTCAACGCCGTATTCATACCTCGCGATGACGAAAACGTCGGTGTATGTGGACGACCATGACTTCGATGACCGCGAAACCGGGCGCAAGCAGATTGTGATTGGTGGCGGCAAATACTTGTTCGTGTACCCATTCGTTAAGACCCGCGCCTGGTACCAGCTTACCCCAGCGGAGCGGCATGGGGCGATGCGCGAACATATTTTGGTCGGCCACGACTACCCGAGCATCAAGCTGAACACGACGTACTCGTTTGGGCTGGACGACCAGGAGTTTGTTGTCGCGTTTGAGAGCGATTACCCGCAGGACTTTCTGGACTTGGTGCACCGGCTCCGCGAAAGCGAAGCGAGCGCGTATACCGAGCGCGATGTTCCGGTCTTTACCTGTCTGCGGCAGGACATTCGCACGATTTTGACCCACACCGGCGGCGTGGAGTAGGTCCCCCCAGCCCCCAATAATGGGGGAGCATGATAAGATTTGTCTTGAGCTGTGCTCGGTTCTTCTGTTATTGGGGGCTGGGGGGCGGTTTATGGCGGCAATCATAGGAGAACTCGAAAAATGGCAGTCTCAGTTTTAATCCCGACACCGTCGCGGAAGTTTACGGCGGGCGAGGACACCGTGACGGTTCAAGCCGAAACCGTATCAGCTATGGTAGACGCGCTGGATGCCGCGCATCCGGGCCTCGGCGGCAGTCTGCGAAAGCCGGACGGGACGCTGAATAGGTATGTGAATATCTACGTCAACGATGAAGACATTCGCTTCTTAAACGGAGCAGAAACAGCGCTGAAAGACGGCGATCAAGTGTCCATTGTACCGGCAATCGCAGGCGGGTTGTTTGCAGGGGGAAACTAATTTTTATGGCCGTCGAGCGCTTCAATCTCACATTTAACAAGCTCATGTTCAATCAGCCGATTGTCTACAACTTAGGCAAGAAGTACCGGCTGATCACAGTCATCGAAAAGGCCAATGTTTCGGAAGAAGCCGGCTGGATGCAGGTCGCGTTTAATGGCGACAGCGACGAAATCCAGCGAGCGGTTGCTGATCTGAACACTATTGGTGTGACTGTCACCCCCCCCGAGATCGCAACACTCAGCTAGTCTCGAATGGACCTCACCCGGCCTCGTTCCAGCACTTGCGGCCTCGTTCCAGCACTTGCGGCCTCGTTCCAGCACTTGCGGCCTCGTTCCAGCACTTGCGGCCTCCTGCCTCAGTGTCGTCCACCCTCTCCTTAGGGAAGGAGAGGGTTAGGACAATGAGAAGAGTGCCTCTTGTCGAAAGTCTCTCCCCGGTTCCGTATTCTCTTGGTCCTCTCCTTTCTTAAGGAGAGGACCGCCAAAGAACGAGGCGGGGTCCTACTCTAGTGGCTGGGAGACCTGCTGCCAGGACACGATGCTGTAGGTGTAGCCGGTCGTTGGGAAGAACGGCGGCGGGTTGTTTCGCATCCGGGCATCGTAGTTGAACTGCGTGTTGAAACCATGTTCAAGCTGAAGTGTTGTGGCGTTGAACTGGCCGAACGTGCCGACGGTGTTCGATAAATACCCGCCTAAGTTCTCCCAAAGGCCGACAGGCCGGCCGGCGAAATGGTCGGCGTCATACTGGCCTGAGGCAAGCACCGTGCCGTCCATCTCGAAGTTCGTAATATCGGCGCCGGTCGAACTTTTCATTGTCACCAGCACGCTGTTTGAGATCAAGCCGAACGTTCCGGCCTTACCAGCCGGGCCGGCGAAGTTCGGGTCCTGGTCTTCTGGCACGAAGACAGGAGTCCCCTTGCTCGGGTCGGAAGTCGGAGCGCCGTTAATATCAATGTATCTCGGGTTCCCGCTGGCATCCGTGGCGACTTTGCGCGACGTGTTGTAAGTAATGGAGCCGTCCAGATTGCAGTTTTTGTCCTGCGGCGTCGTAATCGTCATCGCGTTGTTGTGAATAACCGAGCCGCCGCTAACCAAATTGTCCGCGACCTGCCCGTGCAGCCCGCCGGTCTTCGGATCCCCCTGAGCGCCGATGTTGCCGTTGACATACACTACCCCATTAGTCCCGGAAGGCTTACTGCTTGTGGCTGACACAGAGGCGTCTTTCCTCCAGGTACCGTCCGATTGCAGCGTTTCCAGCGTCGTTCCCGCCGTCGGGGTGACCGTTACCCGCTGAACCGTCGTGCCCTGAGTAAATGTCATCACCTGCGTCGTGTTCCCTATCCCGGTCGCGCTCAGCGCCATCTCGCTGACGTCGCCCTGAACAAAAATCCCGCCGTTCGGGCAGAGGGTCACTCCTGCGGCGCTCAGTATCGGGGCGGGTGTGCCGGTCGCAGCATTCTGCTGAAGGACGCTGGAAGTCGGGAACGGCACGACCGGGGTGCCGGTGTGAACCGTATCCGCCCCGCCGGCGGCGACATTCAGCCACTCGTTTGTTTTCGTAGTGCCGTCGGCATTTTTAATCACCTGTGGCGGCGATTGCTGGCCGCCGGGGCTGTCTCTCCACCAGGCGATCCCGGTCGGACTGGACGTTGAATAGGCGTCGTCGCCGGTGTAGGTGAATATTGGGGCCGTGCCAGCTTTCGATGTCCACAAAATGTTTTCCGGCTGGCCGTCAGGGGTCTGCGTGTTGCCGTTCGCGCCGTGGCCGTCCGCCCCGATGTTATTGTCATGGACTGGGCCGTCAAACGTCGTCAGGCCGCTGACCCAGTAGTTATTGGGGTCGTTCCACGAGTTCAGCAGCACCAGGTACTGGGCCAAACTGCCCTGCCGAACATACGCCTGGACAATGGAATGCTGACCGCCGGAAACCCCGATTGACTCAATCAAATATTTTTTCTCGTTGGAAGCTGGGCTGTTAACGTCTGTGTTGTACTGGTCTGGGTAGATCCGCACAGCGAAATAGGTGCCGGGATCGCTCGGGTCGGGAGTCACGACGCCGCGATTGTTGACCGTGGAAAACTCCCAGCCGGTCGGGGCCTGCCCGTTGCCGAGCGGGGGATGGACTTTCGAGGTCTCTTCCAGCCAGGCCAGCGTATACTGGACTCCCGACTCGGCCATATTAAATGACGCTGTCGCCCGTGTCCGCGCGGTGCTGGCTTGCAGGGCGTTGTCGGTCAGTCCGAGAACTCCTTTGTAGCCATGCTGCCCGGCAGTCCCGATGAGTGTAATCGTCAAAATCCCCATCATTACCAGCATGGTCACGGCCATTCCCATGCCGCGCTGCAAACGGCGATGGTTCCGGGTCCGGCGAGTTATTAGTATTTGGGTGGGCATGGTTAAATCTCTCCTGCGGGATACCTAATGGTACTGGAACGCGTTGTTGCCGGTGCGGGTATTTGCCGGGGCCTGGCCGGCGGTGCCGCCACCGGCGTAGTGGTCGCGCATGTAGACGCATTTGCCGGTCAGCGATGACGAACTTGCGCCGTTGCCCTGTTCATTGGTCTGCTGGCCGTTGATTGGGCTGTAGTAGCTGGAAATAATTTTAATTTCCATCTGATGCTGCTCGGCGACACTTCCATACGAGGGCCGGACAAATTGAACGGCGTTCGACGCGGTTGAAACACTTTTGCACAGCGCCGTCGGCGGGTAATTGACGAGATCGAACGCGCCGTTTGCCGGCACGGCGTACTGCCACAAATCGGTGCCTGCCGCCGAGTCAGGGGTGCCGTCCGGGTCGCCTCGGTAGATCAGCGCTACTGCGCCTTTGCCGAGGCCGCCGTTTCCCATGGCGTTGTAGGGCTGGGGACCAGGCGCGGGCGCCCAGGTCGAGCCGGCTTTGCCTGCTTCCCAGGTGCCGCCCGTCAGAGATAGAACGCGCAGGCCGGCGGGCATGGGGGACGTTGTATAGCCGTTGTCTTTCGGGGTCATCGGTGGCGGGGACATAATCTCGACAGCCGTGTTGATTATCTGGCCGCCCGGCGACCCGTCCGCAAGAGTCGTGCTGAACTGGCCGAGCGGGACTGCACCGACAGTGGCCCAGGTGCTTTCAGCGGCATTCGCCGCGTTTGACGTCGGCAGGGCAAAGGCGCTGGCTTCATGGAGCTGGCCGATAATCTGCTGGATCGAGTTTGCGGCGTCTCCGGTGGAATACACCTGCGCCTGGGTTCGCACGGTGCTTCGCAGGGCGGCCATAATTAGGTTCATCCCGCCGAGAAACAGCAGCGACGTCAGCGACAGGCAGATCAGGGTTTCGAGCAGTCCGAACCCGCGCCGCCGGCTATATTTTTGAGAGGGCAAAAGATGCTTCATTGGAGTACGCTTTCCGAAACTAAGTTTTGGCGATAATTTAAGTTTTGGCGATAATCGAAGAAGTCGTGTACGAGCCGTTGGAAACGCCGCCGCCGACCCAATTCACCGTCACGGTGACATAGTACAGAGTGCCGGCGGGAATGCCGGAGCTGTTGTGGGCCGCCGTGTAATCGGCAATCGTCACAAGGCCCTGGCTGCCCGGTGCGAAGTAGCCGTGCGTCGCCCCGCTGTTGACCAGACTGTCCGCCGTGGTAAACGAGTAAGTCGCGCCGCCGGGGACGGCAATCGGGTAGCCTGCCGACTGGTTCTGGTCAATCGCGCTGATGCCTGCAAGATGGCCCGGCGTCAGGCCGCCTGCACCGGTCGAGCGGAGCTGGTCCATTTTATGCTGGGCGATCATCGCCGCCTGCGAGTAGTTGCCGCTGTACTGTGCGCCGCGAATGGTCATGGGAAAGACGGCGGCGAACAGTATGGTCATCATGGCAAAGATGATCAGTGTCAGGGCGACTTCAGTGATTGTGACGCCGGCCCGCCGCCGTCGAAACTTGAGACAGGCCGATGATTTCGGGCGAGTGGGTTGTGTCATGGTATTTTGATTATGGCTTTACAGCGAGCCAAGGTTAACCGCAGAAATACGAGGAAATGAGTCTTTCGACCCCCTCCCTCTCGTTCCTGGCCACCCTGTTAAGAGCCCTTTTCGAGAAGAACCCCTCCGTTAAGAACCCCTCCCGCCTTGCTTCGCAGGGTCCCTCCCCTGTTAGGGGAGGGCAATAAAGAAGGGCAATACAGACTTAGTGGCCAGATGGGACGCATCGGCCTCTTCGTCCGGGCTAACTTCTTGGCCCTTCCCTAACAGGGGAGGGACCCTGCGAAGCAAGGCGGGAGGGGTTCTTAACGGAGGGGTTCTTCTCGAAAAGGGCTTCTTAACAGGGTGGCCAGGAACGAGAGGGAGGGGGTCTTAATGAAGGATTAAAACCCATGCCACCAGCGCTCTCTTGGAGCGTAGCCAGTACCGACCGCGCCGGTGATGCCGCAGGTAGGGGATAAATCAATGCCGTTTGGGCTGTAAACGCCGCCTCCCGGACAGACCGGCATTCGGCGAATGTAGCTGGGAGCCGTCGCGGTGTTGACAAGCTGATATGTCCCGCTTGGGCCGGGAACAGTCGCGGTTGCGCCGTCAATGCTGAACCCGGCGGTTCCGGGCGGCGACAGCCGGTTATCTATGATGCACTGGGTTTTTGCGCTGTCAATCTGCTTCAAGTTGTCGACACAGCTTCTGGCCCGGCTGGTCTCGCGGGCCTGGATAAAGTTCGGGACGGCAATAGCGAGCAGAATTCCGATGATCAGCACGACAATCATGATCTCAACGAGTGTAAAAGCACGGCGCGAGGCCGCGGCTGGGAATAGAAAAGCGCGGGCCATAAAATGCTGCCTTTCTGCGGGAACCCGTCCCGCTTCGTTCCTCACCCGCCCCTCCCGCAGTGGAAAGGGTAGGAGACTAGGTATGGAGGGCTGATTTCCCAACTCTTCGTCTTCCCGTTTCGGGAGGACCCCTGCGAAGCAAGGAAGTAGGTAAAAAGGATGCCGGGCACTGCCCGGCATCCTTGAAGTGAAGCAACTGGCTAAGAAAGCCTCTCTTAGTTCGTTAAGCCGTGGTAGAACTTTTCACCGATGCCATAATTGGCCGTTGCGCCAGTTGTGGCGGCGGCGGTTGGGACACCTGCCGCTGTCGCGCTGCTTGTGCACCAGGGCGACGCTGCGACCAGTCCGGGATAGTAGGTGCTGCCGGAAGGACAGGTGGGAACGGCACGGATGTAGAACGTTGGACCGACAAGCTGATGTGCGGTGGCTGTGTCACTTGCAACGAGTCCGTCAATCACGAACGTATCACTTGAGCTGCCGGACATCTTCTTATCCATCGCACATTGCTGCTTGGCACTGTCAACCTGCTTGAGGTTGCCAACGCACGCTTTGGCCCGGGACGATTCACGGGCCGACACAAAGTTCGGGATCGCGATTGCCAGCAGGATGCCGATAATCAAAACGACGATCATGATCTCAACCAGCGTAAAGCCGGCTTTCTTGTTGGTAGG
>JAYVVR010000059.1:0-2181 GCA_043786835.1 Armatimonadota bacterium
CGCGCTGATATCAAGGCCAGTGTAGCCGCTGTCGGACGGGCAGTGCCATAGCTCATCATTCTGAACATACGGCTTCAAGATGACTTGCAGCGGGTCCAAGTACGGAGCAGTCGCCGCATACGGACTGGACGCCCAGATGTTTGGGGTTGTGTAGATGTCCGACGGGTCGTTGCCGTAAGGGTACAGATCATCGGCATCCTGAGCGTACAGCGAAATCCCGAGACCGAGCTGGCGAAGATTGGAGATGCAAACAGTCTGGCGAGCCTTGCCGCGCACGGAAAAGAAGACCGGCAGCAAAATCGCCGCGAGCAGGGCGATAATAGCGACGACGACGAGCAGTTCGATCAATGTAAACGCGCGGGAGTACTTCTTCACAAATACGGCCTTCTAACTCGAAACAAAATGCAGAGGATTTTGATACGCCGGTGAAGACGCTTTCGTTCCGATTATGGCACAAAGTCGACATAAAAAAGCGGGGCTGCACAGTGCAGCCCCGCTTTGCCCGAATGCTTACCCGCGATGGCGGCGTGTGTGATGACGGTAGTAGTACGCGCGGCGGTCACGCGCGGCCTGCTGCTGGGACTGGTGATGGCGATCCTGCTCGTAGCGGTTCGCGGAATACGCGGCCCCGGCAGCGCCAAGGATAGTTGCGTTGCGGTCGTGGTGCAAAAGGCCGTAGCCGGCCACTGCCGCGCCGCCGATGCCGAGATTGCGCCACTGATTCTTATTTTTCTGGTCCGCCTGCGCCGCCATCGGTGCAAAAGCGCTGACCGTGGCAAGGGCCGCAAGGCCCAAAAGCGTCAAAGTGCTGGCTGTCTTCATAAGAGTTCGTTCCTTCCTTCAAATGCCTGCCCACCGGTAGCCGGGGGCGGAAGCTGTTCGGCTTCACTTTTCGAGAGACTGACACGCACCGTGTTTTGTTCCACGCTGACGACGCTCTCTGCCGGCACAAACCCATGTTTAGTGCTTGAGAGGCCATGCGCGAGTACCAGACCGCGAAAAACGTCCACGCCAGAGTCGGCCACGACCTCGGCGACCGTGCCTAAATGGCCGTCAGTCCCTTCGACGGCCATTCCGCGCGTGATCATGAGATAGCTTCCTGTTTCCATGTAAGGGTGATACCCAGAATAACGGCGAAAATAACAATTGCACTCACTGAAAAGCCGTGGTATAATGTCAGCGAAGCCGGGAACAGTCCCGGCGGCTTTTCTTTTCGCCGATTAATGTTCGATTCTGGTTTGCTGCCCGCTTCCGTGTCGCCCGGTCCCTTCGTGCTGCTTCCTTCGGTGCTGCCGACGTACCTGTGAGATGTTGGCTGTCCTACGACGGAAAAAGACAGAAAAGACGAGAAAAAGGCACGTTCGTCTCTGCGTCCCAGTCGTATTTCTTCTGGGACATCACACACGGAAAGGAGCCATTCCTTCCAATGGCAACCAAACTTTATGTCGGCAACCTGACTTATCAGATGACCGACCAGGAACTGCACGACCTTTTCGCCGAGGCCGGCAATGTCGCCTCCGCGCAGGTCGTGACCGATCGCTACACTAGCCAGTCGCGCGGCTTCGGATTCGTCGAGATGGCATCCGAAGACGAGGCCCAGCAGGCAATCGCGGCTATCAACGGCCGCAATGTCGGAGGACGCGCATTAGTCGTCAACGAATCCCGTCCGCGTGAAGGCGGCGGCGGCGGCGGCTCTTATGGCGGCGGCTCCGGCGGCGGCGGCGGCTCTTATGGCGGCGGTGGTGGTGGACGCGGCGGCGGAAACCGCTACTAATCTTCCAAGTTAAAAGCCGGGACATCTTTTTGAGATGTCCCGGCTTTTCGTGAATTGAGTGTCAAGCACGCGGCAAACGAGGGCGTGAACAATGCCTCCCCCGTTCATCACGCCCGCACCTCTCGTCAGCTTCTATTTCGCCGTGAAGCGCTGGTACAGAGTCCCGAGCAGAGTCCCGTAAACCATATGCAGGACCAGAAGCTGAAGCGTGGCCCACGATGACCAGCCAACAAGAAACAAACCCGTGTCCGGCAGCGTATTTCGCATGACCGCCGGGTGAATGCCGTTCGCGAGCGTCAGCGCCGCGCCGATCCCGATAAACAGGCCGAAGCCGAGGGCCGCCCCTTTTGCAGGACTGGATGTTTGCAGAGACCAGGCCAGCAAAATCGCATACACGACGCCGATGG
>JAYVVR010000060.1:0-6337 GCA_043786835.1 Armatimonadota bacterium
GCCGCCCAGAATGACGACGCCTGATTTGAGCTTATTCACGGCTTCGTCGGCGAGTGTTCGCAGCGTATCGCCATCGGCGTTGCCCGTGACGGCATGAACAACAAGCGGGAACCCGAAGTCGGAGTTGGCAGCGGCGATTAACGCGTCTACCTGGCCGCCTGCCACCGCTTTTTGCAGAGCCGATAGCTCACGCTCTTTTTGCTTCAGTTCCGCTTGCAGCTTTTCGACCGATGCCGGGGCATTCACGGGCGTTGTTTTGAGCGACGCCGCGATGTCGGAAAGCAGCCGCTCCTGGTCTAGAGTTCTCAGCAGCGCGGCTTTGCCGGTGACGGCTTCAATTCGGCGGACACCGGCCTGCGAGCTGCCTTCGGACGTGATCTTAAACAGTCCCGCCTGCGACGTGTGCGCAAGATGGGTGCCGCCGCAGAACTCTAAGCTATAGTCACCGGCTTCGACAACGCGCACGATGTCGCCGTACTTTTCGCCGAACAGCATGGTCGCGCCCATTTCTTTCGCCTCGGCAATCGGCTTCTCAAACGTATGGATGGCGAAGTCGTCTAAGATTTTCTCATTGACCAGACCCTCCACCAACCGCGTTTCTTCGCCGGTCAGCGACTTGTCGTGCGAGAAGTCGAAGCGCAGTTTTTCTGGCGCAACTAAAGAGCCGCGCTGCTGAACATGAGCGCCTAAGACAATTTGAAGCGCTTTGTGCAATAGGTGAGTTGTCGTATGGTTGCGCTGAATGGAGAAGCGCCGCCCAGCATCAATCTGGGCGTCAAGCGTGTCGCCCACCGAAAGCTGGCCCACTGTAACTGTCACCGTGTGGAACCAGTAGCCGTTGTCTTTTTGGGTGTCCGACACTTCCGCCGCACCGTTCTCGCCGTGAAGCTGCCCAGTATCACCGACCTGCCCGCCGGCTTCGGCATAGAACGGGGTCTGGTCTAAAACAACCTGCACGGTCTCGCCTTCGCCAGCCGTGTCTGTGAGCTGTCCGCTTCGGACAATCGCGGTGACTTGGGCCTGCGTTCGCGGCTCGGAGTAGCCGACAAAGAGTGTCTTTTGGACACCCTTCTCGCGCAGGATGGGAACAACACTGTCGGCAAAGACTTCGCGGGTCTTGCCGCCTTCGGAGATGAGCAAGTGCTGCTGCCAAAGTTCGCTGTAGCGGCCCATGTCCACGGTCAAGCCAGTCTCGGATGCCAGCTCGGCGGTCATTTCGACCGGGAACCCATAGGTCGTGAATAAAACAAATGCATCGTCGCCCGTGACTGCCCCGCTGTCCAAAAGCGACTGCAAACGGGCCGTTCCCGATTCGAGCGTTCGGCGGAACTGCTTTTCTTCGATGCCTGCGTAGCGCAAAATAGTCTTGCGCTTAGCTTCGAGTTCTGGGTAGTCACTCTTGCGCTGCTCGATGACCGTCGGCAGGATGTTTTCTAACAGCGGCTTTTCAATGCCCAGGGTGCGGCGGCCTGCAAGAATCGCCCGGCGCATCAGTCGGCGCAGAACATACCCACGCCCGACATTCGACGGCAGCACGCCGTCGGCGATGCAGAACGCCGTCGCCCGGACATGGTCGGCGACCCGGCGGAACGCAATATCTTTCGGATCGCTGTCCTGACTGGTGTAGATCAGACCCGAGAGTTCTTCTAGCTGCCGCAATATCGGCGCAAACAAATCCGTCTCAAACGGCCCGCGCAGACCCGCGAGAACCGCCGCCGTCCGCTCCAGCCCCATGCCCGTATCAATATTCCGGCGCGGCAGGGGGGTTAAAGTCGGCCCTTCGCTCCGGTCGTACTGCATGAACACTAAGTTCCAGATTTCGAGCCAGCGCTTGTCGTCCCACACCCCGTCGGGGGTCGGCGGCAGGTGGGCCTGCGTGTCGTAGAAGATCTCCGAGCATGGCCCGCATGGTCCATTCGGGCCTTTCGAGATCGCGCCCGCCGGCCAGTAATTTTCAAATTCGCCGAACCTAAAGAGCTTTGCTTCGGGCATTCCCGCCTGCCGCCAAAGATCGTAGGCTTCGCTGTCGTCGTTGAAGACCGAAACCCGGACATTTTTAATATCCAGCTTCAGAACGTCAAACAAGAACTCCCAAGCGTAAGCAATGGCCTCGGCTTTGAAGTAATCACCGAACGAAAAATTGCCCATCATCTCAAAGAATGTGCAGTGCGATGTGTCCCCAACATCTTCAATATCGGTCGTTCGCAAGCACTTCTGCGCGGTCGTTGCCCGCACCGCCGGGGGCGTCTGCAAGCCGAGAAAGTACGGCTTAAACTGGACCATGCCTGCCGACGTAAACAGCAGGGTCGGGTCGTTCGGCACGAGCGAGTCCGACGGCAGCCGCATGGACGCCTTCGCCTCGAAAAACTCTAAATACTTGCGTCTCAGTTCGCTCCCGAGCATTGATTGGTCTCCACAGTGAAAATCGAAAATCGGACAGTTGGGAGATTATAGCACATCTTGCCCACGACTTCCGTCTCTTGACAACCCCTCCCTTGTTGGGCTAAAGTAGACCTATGGAACTGACACATTCGCAGGCGGAAGAAGTCACGCAGGACGTGATCCAAAAATACCAGAAGTTCGTGAACCCGACCCAGGTCGCCCTGCTGAAAGTCGGTGGCTTTGACCATATCGAAGCCTCTGCCGAGGGCATGACGCTCACCGACTTAGAAGGCAACTCATACCTAGACTGCCTCGGCGGCTATGGCGTCTTCTCGCTCGGACATCGCCATCCGAAAGTCGTTCAAGCCGTCAAAGACCAGCTCGACCAAATCCCGATGGCGTCCAAGACATTCCTGAACAAGCCGCTCGCCGACCTCTGCGCGAAGCTAGCCGAAATCACGCCCGGCGACCTGCAATACTCGTTCATCTCGAATTCCGGGGCCGAAGCCGCCGAAGCCGCCCTGAAAATCGCTCGCATGGCGTCCGGCAAAACCGATTTCGTCTCGACCCACGGCGCATACCACGGCAAGACCATGGGCGCACTCTCGGTGACGGGCCGCGAAGTCTACCGTAAGCCGTTTGAGCCGATGCTGCCGGGCGGCAGCTTCGCCCCGTTTGGCGACGCCGAGGCGATAGATGCACTGATTACCGACAAAACCGCCGCCGTCATTTTGGAACCCATTCAAGGCGAAGGCGGCATACAGGTCCCGCCGGATGACTACTTCCCAAAAGTCCGCGAAATCTGCGATAAGCGCGGCGTTCTCTTGATTGTAGACGAAGTGCAGACCGGGCTGGGCCGCACCGGCAAGTGGTTCGCGATCAACCATTGGAACGTCAAACCCGACATGATGGTCCTCGCGAAAGCATTGGGCGGCGGTATCATGCCTATCGGCGCGACAATGGCGACCGAGGCGATCTGGGCGAAAGTGTTCCGCGAGAACCCATTTATTCACACCACGACGTTCGGCGGCGGCGAGATGGCCTGCGCCGCCGCGCTTGCCGCACTCGAAGTCACCTGGGAAGAAAACCTGCCCGCCAAAGCCGCCGAGAACGGGGCCTACTTCCTGCATGGCTTGAAGTCTATTGCCGCCGATCATTCGAATATCTTGAAAGAAGCGCGTGGATTGGGGCTGATGCTCGGCGTCGAGTTCACCGACAGCGACATCGGTAAGCTCGTCATCGGCACGATGGTCCACCGGGGCGTCATCGCCGCCTATACGCTGAACAATCCCAAAGTCATCCGCTTCGAGCCGCCTCTCATTATCACCCGCGCCGAAATAGACACCGTCCTAGGCGTCTTCGCCGCCGGCGTCCAAGACGCGATAGACCTGCTGGGGGATTTGATCTAAGAGAGGCTGCCTTATGGACAGCAAGGTCATTCAGGCTGTTAAAGACTGTAACACTGAGACCCTTCAAGCTCTGCTTGATCGCGGCGCAAATCCAGAAGCGCAGGATGACAAGGGCTTGTCGGCGCTGGGACTTGCAGCGCTCAGTGGGTGTCACTCGGTCGCCGTCATTTTGCTCTCTCAAGGTGCTTCCGTCGAGTGCGGCGGTTCATCACAAAAATTTCCACTGACAATCGCCGCCGCGAATAATCAGTTCGAGATAGTAAAACTGCTTCTTGCACATGGCGCGAACGTGAATGCCTATTCAGATAAATCGGGATTGTTTTGCACGGCCTTAATTGCGGCATCCTTATGTGGACATACTGACGTGGTAAGTTTGTTGTTGGGTTATGGCGCGGATATAGAGAAGCGTTGCTATAGAGGCCAAACTGCGCTATTCTGCTGGAAGCCGCACGTGGTTCGCATCCTGCTCCAACATGGGGCAAAAATTGACGTCAAAGACGACGATGGGAAGACAGCTTTGATGTCAGCCCTTCACGAACTGAACTACGAAGAGTTTTACGAGGGTATGCAGGAAGTAGTAAATCTACTGCAAGAAGCCAGCAGGAGGCACTAAGATGGCTTCAGTTAAACTGACTTGGCAGGTCTCGTGAGCCGTGGAGGACACGGACGACTTCAATACCGTCATCTATGACTCGATAGCAAATAATGTAGCTACCCTCAGCTGAAGTGCGAAGGCCAGGAGCAAGATCATCGCGGCGGCGTCCTATCCCCGGCATCTCAGCGCAGTCTTGGCACTTGCGGCCAATCGCCTGGATCATGCTGTTGGCATTTTCTATACTTCTCTCCGCTAGGTAAACCCAAATTTCCATCAGATCGGCATTGGCCGGCAGCGCCCTTATGACTTTAGCCATTACTTGCGCGATCTTTCTGCCAGACGCTTATGGCCCTCAGCAATGATCGCTTCAACATCTAGTGGCGCAACCTCTCCTCGGTCTGCCGCCTCAATTCCAATGGCAATGTCTTTGCGAAGCTGTTCAAGCCTTATTTGCCGGAGTATATTCTGCTCTTGCAGCAGTTGAAGCCCCGCCCGGATAACTTCGCCGGAGGAGTTGAACTGACCGCTCTGGACGCTGGCGTTGACAATTTCTTCAAGTTCCGATGACAAGGCAATGGTCATTATGGTTATTTTACTCCTTCAAACTTTCTACTGCCATTATAGGCGAAGCGAGAGGTAAAGTCAATTCAATAATGGCAGCAAGGCTTCTTTGACCCCGACCATTCGGTAAGCCGCCCGGTGTCCAATGCGGACGCCGAATAGGACCGCGTCCGGTCTGCGTTTTAATAACCGTTTGGATGCGTTTAAATCTTCGGGATCTATTTCGTAGTCGCCGGTGCTGACATCCAAAATCAAGAACTTGCCGAGGTTGCCTTCTTCGACTTGTGCTTTGAGTGTTTGGTCATACAGCGCTTGTCCGCGCTGCCCGATTTGTTGTCCTGGTTCGGTCACTGGATTATTCTCCTGATGATTGTCTTCCGCTATTATACACCTTCTTGCTTGCCTCTTGGTTTCGGTGTCGGCTATAATTAGCGTATGAGAAGTCTTCACTTTGCTTTGCCAGCACTTGCGCTTTTTTGCGGGGCGCTGTCCCCTATCCTCGCCCGGTCCCCGGTACGGACGGTCAAACCGGTGCAAACGCCGGAGCTGCGGGCGTTTTGGGTGGATGGGTTTAACGACGGGTTTAAGACGCCGGGGCAGTGTGATCTGCTGCTCTCGCGGCTGCGGGCAATGCACGCGAACGCGGTCTTTGTGCAGATGCGGAAGCGGGCGGACGCCTATTATCAGTCTCACTATGAACAGTGGGCAATGGACAATCCCAGCCAGTTTGATTCGCTGGCGTATCTGTGCGTCCATGCTCACGAAGCAGGCAAACCCAGAATACAAATCCATGCCTGGGTGAATGCCTGCGCGGTGGGAGGGAACGCGTCGGCGGGGGCATTGACGAAGCTGCATCCGGAGTGGCTGTCGCTGTCCGACACCGGGGCGGACTTTGACGGGGAAGCGACGAAAATTGATCCCGGCAACCCCGAAGCCGCCGATTGGACGTTTCGGGTGTACCTAGACGTTGTTCGGCATTACGATGTGGACGGCGTCCATCTCGACTTTATCCGGTACGGCGGCGACAGCAAAACTGCCGGGCATTGGGGCTATAACGCGGTCTCGGTCGCGCGGTACAATGCGCGGTACGGGACGTCCGGACAGCCGGTATTCGATGACCCACGCTGGCAGGCGTGGCGGCGGGAGCAGGTGACAAACTTAGTCCGGCGCGTGTACGTTTCGGCGACGGCGCTCAAACCCAAACTGGAAGTCAGCGCGGCGACAATCTGCTGGGGCGACGCGCCGAAAAACGACACGGCTTACGAGACGAAAAGCGCGTCGTACACCGAAGTCTTTGCGCCCTGGCGGGACTGGATGCGGGAAGGGATTTTGGATTTAAACTGCCCGATGTCTTACTTCACCGTGCCGAAATCGGCGGCAAAGTGGGCGG
>JAYVVR010000061.1:0-2174 GCA_043786835.1 Armatimonadota bacterium
TCTCCCTCGCCGACATTGGCGACGGCAATCAGCGGCTTGCCGGTCAGGAAGTCAAAGTTTCTGGTGATCCGCTTCTCGTCTTCGTCGAGGTCTATGCTCGACACAGGCTTGAAGTCGTCCAGAACGGCTTTGATCTTTAGTAGTATCTCGCGCTCAGTGACTTCCGGGCTGGGAACACCCTGCTTACGGGTCTTAAGCTGCTTATCAATGCGCTCCAAACGAGTTTCGATGACGGTCAAATCGCCGAGTAATAACTCTTCGGTGATGGACTGGTATTCTTTGAGCGGGTTCAGGCCGGCGGCGGGCGCGGGCAGGGACGGGGTCTCGAAGGCCCGGACAACTAAGACGAGCGCGTCTACCGAGCGGATACCGACGAAAAAGTCTGCGCCGAACTTTTGGGCTGTTTTGGTGCTGTCGCCCGAAAGCTGGGCGGCCCCGTCGGTGAACTCGATGGTCGCCGATGTCCGCTTTTTCGGATTAAACAGCCCGAGGGCGAAATCGTAGCGCGGGTCCGGGACGGGGACGACGCTGACAAGCGCGGCGCTGCCGCCCCCGGCGGGGCTTGAATCGCCACGTGTGAGTGCATTAAAGAGTGTGGTCTTGCCGGATTGGGGCAAGCCGATGAGGCCGACTTTCATAGAGTGCCTTTCGAGAAGCAAAAAGAGTGCTTGAGGTTATTGTACCTTGTTTTGCGCTTCTGCACGGAATGCGCGAGGGGAAATGCCGACGACCCGGTGAAGCACCTTGTTAAAGTAGTGGAGGTCCGGCAGGCCGACCTGGACCGCAATCGCTTTCGGCGGCAGGGACGAATATGTCAAGAGGTGCTTGGCGCGTTCGACCCGGCGGCTTTGCAGGTAGCCGACGACCGTCACGCCGACTTCCGCCCGGAACAGCCGGCTCAGGTGGCTCGGCGACAGGCTGACGGCTTCGGCCAGCGCGAACACCGAAAGCGGCTCTCCTAGCCGCAGCTCGACTGCTTGAAGCGTCTGCCGCACCGCAGGGTGCTGGCGGGTGTCCGGGCTTGCAGGCGACGACGGCCCAGTGAGCTGCCACAAAATATCCCAAACCCGGACCTCGGCGCGGCGCGGGCCGGCTGGAAAAAAGCCGATGGCCTGCTCGAAATCCGCGTTCATCCGGTCGAAGTCCTCGCCGATGTCCTGCATGACCGGAATGGGACACGCGCCGGACGACGCGGCAGGCAGGGAAAAGTGAGCGAAGGCATGGAGACACTGCGGCTGGTCGAACTGATGCTCCAAAATAACATGCGGCGGCGTAATACTCGCAAATCCGGGCCGGATGGGATAGTCTTCGCCCTGAACCCGCAGGCACCCGTGGTAGCGGTACAAATGCAGGCACCAGACCGCGCCGAGCGTATACCGTTCCATCGGCACGGTGCCGTGGCGTCCGATACCCATAATCAGCAGGGTCGGTTGGGAGTCCAGTGGGATCGGCCAAGTGTTTTCGTGCCGGGTCATAGCAAAAATATACCACAAAAGAAGTCATTTGAGGCCATTGCACTTGTGCCGAGATAAGCGTATACTCACGGTGCATTCACAAAAGGAGACAATTTTTATGTTCACCGACACGCAGATTGCACAGTTTCGAGAGGACGGCTACCTTGCTGTCCCGGACTTTTGGACTGCCGAGGAAGTCGCCGCCATGCAGGCGGAAACGGAGCGGCTGAAACAAAGCGGCCTGCTCCATAATGTGGCGACCGACGGCGACGGCGCGACGAAGTCTACGGCAAAAGCGAACCTGCAAATCTGCCCGATTTACCCGCAAAGCGAGTTCTTCCGGGCAATGCCGTTTGCCCCGAAAGCGATTGAAGCGGTCCAGGAGCTGATTGGGAACCCGGTCCGTCTGCGGCTCGACCAGATTTTTCTGAAGCCCGCCCAGCACGGGGCAGGAACGAACTGGCACCAGGACAATGCGTACTTCCAAATCCCGAACCCGCTGCAAGGGGTCGCCTTGTGGACAGCGGTGCAGGCCGCAACAAAGGCAAACGGCACAATGCGGCTGATCCCCGGCTCGTTTCGCACCCAATATGAACACACGCGGGACCCGGAAAGCAACCATCATGTGCGCTGTTATCCGCCGGAGTCCGACGCTGTGATGGTGGAAGTGCCGGCAGGCGGGGCGCTGTTCTTCGCCTACGGGGTCGCGCACGCCACCGG
>JAYVVR010000062.1:0-2171 GCA_043786835.1 Armatimonadota bacterium
GAAGCGTTTCTCAGGTGAGGTCACAGCCCCAGCGCCTTCTGGCGGAAATGCTCGGCGGGCCAAGTGTAAATCCGGTCGGCTTGCTCCGGGGTCAGCGCCGTCGGCTCGCCAAGCGAGAGCGCGGCAGTCAAAATGTGCGCGGCTTTGTCCGCCATCTGGTGAATGGCGTCCACTTCCGAGGCCGACTTCCCGAGCGCGATAAAGCCGTGGTTTTGCAGATAAATCGTTTTCGGTGGGACACCGTAAGTGTCTAAATACGCGCTGACTTTCTGCTGCACGGCCCGTGCCAGCGGGACACCGGGGTCTACATATGGAACGCAGCAGGGGGCGATACCGCAGACGACGATTTCGTCAGGAAATAATCGGCGGCCTGCCAAAAGAAATGCCCAGCCGCGCGGCGAGCAGTTCAAGCCGTTGATGCTCGTGACATGCGTATGCCCGGCAAACTCGACGCCGGGCAAAGTCAAAAGATACGCGTGCATGAGCGTTTCGGTAGACGGCATGACACTTGGCGGTCCGAGCGCGGCTCCTTTCAAGAGCGCCTGGACATCGGCGTCATCCAGTGCAGCGCCCGACGCCAGCGCGTCCAAAATCGGGGCAAATTGAACCGTCGCAACCTGGCCTGCCGCAAGGCTTCCGAGCCGGGAGCCGCTGGCTTTGACGAAAAACGTGCTGGCATCGCGCCAGGCGGACGTATTTCCCTCCCCCAAAATTGCCCATTGCCGACCGGTCTCGCCAAGCTGATGCGAGAGTGTCAGCAGTTCGTTCAGCTTGGCTTCGGTGTCTGGTGTGTCTGCCATACCATTTATATACCCGAGAACAGAGAGTTTTCGGCGTTGCAGGTTAAGCGCGTTTTCGTGGCGGGCGGGACCGGCGCGAGCCATGGCGTTTCTGAATGATTTCTGCTGCTGCGATTCCTTCCGGGCTGTCCCGGCGGCCATACAGAACGTCTTTCATCTGCCGGCTTTCGGCGGCGAAGTCAACACTCGGGATGGCGTAGCCAGGCCAGAGGGGGCCATTCGGCTCGCCTAAATGGAGCAGCGTCTCGGCGGGCGCATCCCGCAGCTCCGGCAGCCAGGTCCGTGTCCATTCAAGGTCAGGGTCCTGGTCTCGAAGCTGTTTGGCGGGGCTGTAAACGCGGATCGTGTTGATACCGACAACGCCCGCCTGCATCTGGATCTGGCTGACATGGATGCCCGGCTCGTAGTCGGTCCAGAGCCGAGCCAGCGGGGCCAGCACCGTTTGCCAGGGAAGACGCAGGCCGTGGCAGGCAAACGACGTTACCAATGCCCGCATCCGAAAGTTTAAAAATCCTGTCGCCGACGCGCACCGGACACAGGCATCCACCAGCGGAAATCCGGTTTGGCCCGTCAAAAACGCCGCCAGCCGCGCGTCCGCGTCCGCGCCTTCAATACACGGCAGATCGGCGTAGAGTGGATGGGGCGGATGAAACTCGATGCCCGGCTCGTCTTCCAAACGCTGTGCAAAATGGTCCCGCCAGTGCAGGCGCTCGCTGAACGCCCGCAGACCCAGACGCAGGACGCGGGCTTCCGGAGACGGGTCCCAGGCAAGCTCCGCCGTTCGGCGCTGCGTTTCGTAAGAAACCGCGCGGGCCGAGATCGTCCCCCACGCGAGGTGAACCGACAGCCGCGAGCCGGATTTAAACGCAGTCAGCGGGGATGAAATCCCCTTTTGGTAGCCGGCGGCCCGGCCCCGCAAAAAGCCGCGCAAAGTTGCCCATGCCAGCGGTTCAGTCGCCTCCTGCCGCAGATCAATCCCTGGATCGGCTGGGGTCAAAAACAGCGTCTCGCACAGCTCCCGCAGCCAGGCGGGCATTGGCGGCACAATCGGAGCCGGCAGCGGAGTCTGCTTCATAAACTTCGCCCAGAGTGCTTCCCGGCGGTCCCGGTCAGGCAGTGACCGGAAGACACCGGCCTGGGGCGGCTGGGTCCACAAAACACCGCGCTTTCGGCACCAGGCGGCCACGGCCCGGTCCCGCCCATAGGTCACTTCGGTTCCGGTTTCCTGGTGGCTGACCAGATGGGCGAATGGGTGACGCCGGTACAAAATTTCCAGTGCATCGGCGGCATCAAGTCCGCTGACCAGAACATCGGTCCCGTAATCGGCCTGGAGCCGGTTTCGCAGCGAGTCCAGCGCCTGACACTGGGCCT
>JAYVVR010000063.1:0-2166 GCA_043786835.1 Armatimonadota bacterium
CCACAGCAAAATGCCCGCCATGCCGAGCGGGATTAAGACGAACAGCAATGGAACGACCAGCGCGTTCGCGACCCATCCGACCAGTGACACTTCACTATAAGCTGATGCCGTCACCGGCAGAGCGCCAAGCTGGGCCAGCAAAGACAATCCGAAACCGTCAATCACCCATTCCACGGGCCTATGCAGCCAGGCAGGGCGTATGTGCGAAAGTCGCGGGCGCCAAAATCTGTTCCAGACCGGCATTGTCAGGGCCAGAGTGCCGATGGTCAGAAACGACAACTGGAACCCCGACTCCATCAGCGCCATCGGCTGAAGCACTAAGATCACCAGCGCCGCCACGCCAACCGCCGTGGGGCCGTCGAGTTCCCGCTCAAACAGCACCGCCCCGAAGTAGAACACGGCCATCAGAACGGCCCGGACGACCGCCGGACGACCGCCGCAGACCAGCGCGTACTGCAGCAGACTTGAAATTAGAAGCACCGCTTGGGCTTTACGCGACAGGGTCAGTTTTTGGAACAACCGCTCGAGCCAGAACGCCAGTATGCCGACATGCAGACCCGCCGACGCTAAGATATGCACGGTTCCAGTATGGACGAAATCCGCGAGCAAACCCGGCGGCAGGTCCGAGCGGCGTCCCATCAGGATCCCCGACAGCACGGCGGCCTTTTTTACCGGCAGGCTGCGGTCAATGGCGCGAAGGGCAGCTTTTCGCACTCGCCAGGCCAGACTTTGGAACACGTTCGGTGCGCCGCCGTCAATGACCTCTGCCGCGCCGGGACGCCGAACACTCATCTGGCAATAGACGGCTCTTCGCGCCAGATAGTCCCGCCACGAGAACGCACCGGGATTGGTCGCCGGCTCGGGCGTTATCAGCATTCCCGTCAGACGGACTTGGTCGCCGTAATCAAGTTTGAGTGTTTGTGCCGCACCCTGCCCGACAGTCACAAAGACTTCGCCGGTGACGCTTGCAGTTCCCTCGCGCGTTTCCGCCTGCGCGGCATCCAGAAAAAAGGTGATCCGCCCACCGGGCCGGTCCTCGGGGTCGCTCGCAAGCGTTCCGACCAGCGTAGTCAGCCTTGGGCTCTCGGCGAGATGCGAAACGTCGCTTGTTGCGAGTGTCTGAAATGCCGCCAGCCGTAATGTCCCCGCGCCGAGTCCAAGCAGCAGCAGGCTGATCGGAAAAAGTGCAGACCATTTTCTGACTGTCAGCACCCCAAGTCCCAGCGCGGCAAGGCAAAATGCAGCGAGTGGTGTCAGCCAGTGTTCAATGCCAAGCGTAATTCCGGCGGCAAACGCGGCAGTCCAGATCAGCAGTGGTCGTCCTGACATTTCCGTTACCCTCCGTGGCGTAAGTTTATTTCGGTGGCCATGTGCTGAAGCACACGGCTATTGGACGCAGACGACGCACACCCCTACTTCGTGAGGCTGACACAGATTCCGTTCTAATCCCGCGCTTTTCAGGTCTGCCCTCCGGATAACCCCTCGAAACGGCCCTCGCAGGAGCGGGCTAAAGAGCGGGGTAGACCAGTGCTGCCAATGCAGAAGTGGTACTTTTCAGCACCGACGGGTGAAACTCCTCTATTTCGCATCCGTCAGGGCCGCAACACTGTTGCGCGGAAAACTTTGCGCGTTTGCGCCTGCGGTTTAGTGCACTGTTTGTGCTTTCAGACACCGCGCAATTAGAGGCGCAAACTGAGGTTTTCGGCGCAAAAACACCCATTCGTGCGGTTTGCGCCTACTTTGCGGCGGTGGATATTGGAACACCTGCTGCCAGTATGGGTCGGTCCTGAATGCTTCGGCGGCAAGCTTGTTTTCGGTCAGGACGCAGTCAAAATCGTACTGCCTGATGAGTGCTTTCCAGCGCGGCGTACCGGCGTCGCGGCTCAAAACCAGCATATCATCAAAAGTCCGGCCCGTGTAAACGTCCAGGCGCCCGTCTATGGACACCGGCTCGGATGGCAAAGTCCAGAGCAAATAGCCGCCGGTCTCGAAGTCGTTCAGCAGGCGCAAATGGGGTGGAAATTGGTTTGCTTTGACGAAATCGACGGCCTTCGATGGGAAACGCGGGACCCGTGCCGCTGCCTCGCCGATGCCCTCCAACGAATAGCCGCGCGGCCCAATTGCCCGGTGCAAGCTGGCAAGACTGACCAGCGCTGTTGACAGCAG
>JAYVVR010000064.1:0-2164 GCA_043786835.1 Armatimonadota bacterium
CCGTTGCGGTCCCGGCGACCGTTGCGGCCCCGACTAGAACCGGCGCGGCCCGCGTTGAAGAAAAACGCGCTTCTGATGTCTTCTCCGGCACTCTTTCGGCGTCCCCCGGCGGCTTGCCCGCCGGGGGGCCGCCGGATGCACTTGACGCTGCTGGGGTGGACCAGCCCGCCGTTATCCAGTTCATCAACAAAATCCTCACCGATGCGATTATTTCCGGGGCAAGCGACATCCACCTCGAGCCGCGCCGGGACTCGCTTGAAATCCGCTTTCGACAGGACGGAACCCTGCGCTCCGTAGATAGTATTCGCCGCGAGTTCCAGGCATCGTGTTCGTCGCGCCTCAAAATCATGGCGGAAATGAACATCGCCGAGCGGCGGCTTCCCCAGGATGGCCGCATTTCGGTGACTGTCGAAGGCCGCTCGGTGGACATGCGTGTTTCGTCGCTGCCGACCCAGTACGGCGAGTCCATTGTGCTGCGAATTTTGGATAAGTCTGGTGTCCGGCCTCAGCTCTCTCAGCTTGGCTTTTCCGAACGTAACTTGAAGGCTTTGAACGGCCTGATCCGAAAGCCGCACGGCATTTTTCTCGCCACGGGACCGACGGGATCGGGTAAAACAACCACGCTTTACAGCGCCATTCACGAAATCCATACGCCCGATGTCAACATTATCACGGTTGAGGACCCGATTGAGTATGAGCTAGATGGCATCCGGCAGTCCAACGTTAACGAAAAAGCCGGTCTCACGTTTGCTCGTCAGCTTCGGGCCATTTTGCGCCAGGACCCGGACATTATTTATGTCGGCGAGATCCGGGACACCGAGACCGCCGAAATTGCCTTCCGGGCGGCTTTGACAGGCCACTTAGTCTTTTCAACGCTTCACTGCAACGACGCCGCCGGGGCCATCACCCGTTTATTGAACATGGGCATGGACCCATTTTTGGTGGCGTCTTCGGTAGTCGGCATTCTCGCCCAGCGCCTCGTACGGAAAGTCTGCCCGCAGTGTGCCCGCCCTGCCCAGCCTGCCGAAGTAGACTTACAGGCATTCGGCGTAGACTTAGACTCCCCCGCATTTCACCAGGCCAGGTTCCAAGAAGGTGCCGGCTGCGACTTTTGCAGTGGAATGGGTTATAAAGGCCGCGCCAGTGTTCAGGAGTTAATGGTGATGGACGACGGCATCCGGGCGATGACGCTGGGCCGGATCCCGTCCCACAAAATCCGTCAGGCTGCGATGGCGCGGGGCATGCAGACCATGCGTCAGGACGCCGCCGCAAAAGTCATGCAGGGCGTGACGACGTTTGAAGAAGCCCAAAAGCGCGTGTATATCGAGGAGAGCGGCGAGGAGTAGACAACAAAAAAGAACGAGAGTACAAGCGAGGCCGGGGAGTGATCCTTGGCCTTTTGTGCGTTATACTCAAGCCCCGCCCTGAAGGGCAGGTCTAGAGGCGCAGACGCCAACCGCACGGTGTGCGGAAGAGTCCGGGCATAACAAAGAGCCTGACAAAGAGCAGAGCATGACAAAGACCGGCATTTTCGCCCGCAGGGCGGTTGGCGTCCTCGCCTCTAGACCTGCCCTTCAGGGCGGGGGTGTTCGACAGACCCAACGAAATATGCAGCAACACCCCTTCCCACGCCATCAAGCGCTACGGCCAAAAAACAATTTCCTATAATCCGTCCGAACCCTGTCCGCTTTCGCATTTGAGCGTAAACTAATAGGCAGAAGAACGAAGCCAAGAAGAACGCAAGCGAAACGAAAGGAGAGACCCCATGACGCCTGACTGGCTGCTGCTGCGCCGCTATACCCGCGAACACTCGCAGGAAGCCTTTGCGACCCTCACCGCCCGCTACCTGAACATGGTCTACGCTGTCTGCCTGCGCGAAGTGCCTGACCCTGCGCTGGCCCAAGATGCCGCTCAGGCCGTCTTTCTGGTGCTGGCCCGGACTGCTCCGTCGTTTCGGTCCAGGACCGCCCTGCCGGGCTGGCTGTTTCGCACCGCCCGGTTCACCGCCCAGAACGCCCGTACCCGCGAAGAGCGCCGCCGCCGCTACGAGAAAGCTGCCGCACAGGAGTACGCCGCTATGGAGACGCCCACCGGTGCCGAAGTGTGGGCCGAAATCGAGCCGCTTCTCAATCAGTCACTGGCAGCGTTGCGAGAGACCGACCGC
>JAYVVR010000065.1:0-6296 GCA_043786835.1 Armatimonadota bacterium
CCGCCCAATTTGGAGTTCCCTCAGCCCAGACGTCGCCGAGCAGGTTTGCCATTGCCGCCGGACGACGCAGATCAGTGGCACCCAGCGGCAGGCCGCAGACAGCGCGAACCTGCTGCTCAAACTGGCTTGTCGCGTGAGCTTCAATGGTCAGATGGCCGGAGTTGTGCGGGCGCGGGGCCAGCTCGTTGACGATGAGACCGCCACCAGCAGTGACGAAGAACTCGACGCACAACACGCCCACAACGTCTAATTCTTCGCAGATGGCCCGCGTGATTTCAGCGGCTTCTTTGGCAGTCTGCGCCGAGACTGCCGGTGACGGGCAGACGGAAATATCCAAAATGCCGTCAACGTGCGCATTTTCGATGACTCCGTAATGCGCGAATGTGCCGTCCGCCCCCCGTGCCGCGACCACCGAAACTTCGCGGTCGAACTCGACAAAGCCTTCTAAGACGCACTCCGAGCCGCCGAGCGCATCCCACGCGGCGGCAGCCTCGGACACATCTCGAAGACGCACCTGCCCTTTGCCATCGTACCCAAAGCCAGCAGTTTTAAGTATGCAGGACGTTCCGAGCTCAGCAATCGCGGTGTTCAGCCCCGCAAGACTTTGGACCAAGCGAAACGGGGCACACGGGACCCCATGCCGGCGCAGAAACTCTTTCTCGCGACGCCGGTTTTGGGCGATATGCAAAACAGCGCCGCCTGGCCGGACCGGGGCAAACTCAGCGGCGGCGGCAGCAGTTTCGGCAGGCACATTCTCGAATTCGAACGTCACGACATCTACGCTCTGGGCGAATGCACGAACGGCGGCTAAGTCTGCGTAATCTGCGCCCCACTCTTTGTCGGCCACTTGGCCCGTCGGCGTGTCGGTCTCGGGTGAGAAGGTCTGCACCCGGTAACCGAGACTTTTCGCCGCCAGCGTAAACATCCGGCCGAGCTGGCCGCTGCCGAGGATGCCGAGGGTCGCACCGGGAAGGATTGGACATGTCATAAAATGCAGGACTCCACGAGGCGAAATGATTGATTACGGCAGTCAATTTCTGCTTTGACACCCAGCGGCAGAATGAACTGCGGGGCTTCATGCCCGAAGTCCATCTCGGCGACAATGGGCAGATCGCTTCGCCCAAACTCACCGGCAACAACGCCGACGATAGCCTGAAACAGTGTCTCGCGTTCTTCTAGTGTGTAAAGTTCTGGTCGGGCAAAGAGCAGTCCTGAAATCTGGTCAAAGAGGCCCTGCATCCCATAGCTGCGGAGCATTCGGGCAACTTGGTCCGGGGTTTCCTTCTCTTCAGACGTTTCCAGGAACAGAATTTTGCCCTGCCAGAGCTCCGGCTTCGGCCACCATTCCGTGCCTTTGAGAAACTCCAGGACACTGATACAGCCGCCGAAGAGTTGTCCCTGCGTCACGCCGCTCCCTTGCAGCCAGCGCCACCCTGCATTCGGCGCATATTCCAGCTCGGCCGTGTACGGCTCCATACCCCAGCGCTGCGGCTTGGTGACGCGCTCGGCATAGGGCGCATAGACATACTCCGCCGACGGCCCCGTCAGCATCTGCCGAACATGAGCAGCAAATGCCGGCGGCAGCGTTTTTGTCTGGGCGAACCCGCTCATCACGCTGGGGCCGTTGAAAGTCACCAGACCCAACTGGTTCGCGTAGGTCAACAGGATCGTCGTATCGGAATAGCCCATCAAAATCTTGGGATTGGCAGCAATCGCGGCAGCGTCTAAATAGGGCAGCAGGCGCACGGAGTCGTCTCCACCGATACTGGCAATGATTGCCCGGACGCTCGGGTCCGCGAACGCCGCGTTGACGTCGGCGGCACGAAGACGCGGGTTCTCGTGCAGATCGTCCGGGGCCATGCAGGTTGTCGGATACTCTTGAACGCTGACGCCCAGCAGGTCCCGAAGCTGAGACAGTCCCAGGTCAAACACCTGCGGGTACAAAGCGGGGCCACCCCACGACGGCGACAGAACCGCGACTGTATCGCCGGGACTGAGACGCATCGGCTTCTGGAACTCGGTCATGGCAGCGTGTCTCCCAGCACACGGGCGGTCTGATCGGCGCGGAACTGCCGCAGCTTTTCGCGCAAGTCAGGGCGCGTATTCGCGAGGATGGCAACCGCGAGAAGCGCGGCATTGGTAGCCCCGGCGTTCCCGATGGCAAGCGTTCCGACGGGAATGCCGGCGGGCATCTGGACTATTGACAGGAGCGAATCCTGGCCACTGAGCGCCCGGCTCTGCACCGGGACGCCAAGCACAGGCACAAGCGTTTGGGCCGCAACCATGCCGGGCAGATGGGCCGCGCCGCCGGCCCCGGCAATAATCACTTCGAGGCCGCGCCCTTCGGCACTTGACGCAAACTCGGCGAGAAGCAGAGGGGTTCGGTGGGCCGAAACGACTTTGTTCTCGTGGGCGATACCAAACTCGGTCAGGATTTCGCCCGCATGGCGCATCGTTTCCCAATCGGACTTACTGCCCATGATCACAGCAACAAGTAGGTTTTGCGTTTTAAGCATAGTTAGTTGCTTATTCGCGACGACACCCGCGATGTCCTTCCGGTATTGTCAACAGGGAACTCGGATGGCGCTCGTTCCGACAATGAAGAACGTAAGTACACAACTGAAACTTTTCAAGGAACCAACTATGCTTGATGCAGCTTCCGCCACAAAACGAATGCCAATGACCAAGATTGCTAAAGCAAAAGCCGTTCCTGCCGCGCCGCTTTCCGGGGCCAAGACACTTGTGCGCCGTCACCTCGCGGCGTTCGGAATTCTGGCCGGGCTGTCGGTTTTTGGGCAAATAGCGGTACTGACCGCCCTCCATGCCCCGAACGCTGATGCGCCGGCAGCGGCACTCGCTCAGAAGCAGCAGACGTTGTGCCGGCATCTCGTGTCGAGCGCTCAGGCGGTTCAACTGGCGCAAACCCCAGTCCAGCGGGCTTTTTGGGAGAACGACCTGCGGGATACGGCGGATCAGTGGAAGCTTTCGGCGCAGACTCTGCCACGCTCCGGCGACACTGCTGCGAAGCCGCTCAGGACCGCAAGCGCAGCGCAAACTGTGATGCTGGACGGCGTTAAAAATCTGCTCGCCGCCCTGCCGCCTGAAGGCAGCCGTCAGAAGACCGATTCGTCATCCTATCTCGCGCCACTGATGGATAGCCAGGCGGCGTACACGGCCAGCATGGACACGGTCGCCGCCGGGTATCAGGTCCAGGCTGCCGGACATTTGACACTGCTGCGCGAGCTGTCAGCCGGCTTCGGCATCCTGACCCTGCTCCTACTCGCCGGATTCGGCGCAAGTGCGGCCAAGCCCGAGGCAATCTCCGGCCTCCTTGCTCTCGAAGAGAAGAACCGAGAACAAGACGCTGCGCTTGGGCAAGCCGACAAGCAGATCACGGAGATGCGCCGGACCCTCGAAAACCTATCTACGATTGACGCGCTGACTAATTTGCAGAACCACCGGGCGTTCCAGGAGCGATTGGACCGGGAGATGGGCCGGGCGCTGCGTCACGGTCAGCCCCTCTCGCTGCTGCTTTTAGACGTTGATAAGTTCAAGTCCTATAACGACAGCTACTCTCATACCGAAGGCGATCAGGCCCTAAAGCTAATTGCGGGCTTAATCGCAGAGACGGCGCGGGCTTCCGACATTCCCGCCCGCTACAGCGGCAAAGAGTTCGCGGTTATTTTAACAGAGACCGACATGATGGGCGCGGTGGTTCTCGGGGAACGGCTTCGCCAGGCGGTCGCGTCACTTGACGGCATCCAGCGGCCTTTAACGGCCAGTATCGGGATTGCGACGCTGAACGGCAATATCTTCAGTGCCACCGCACTCATTGCCCAGGCCGACCGTGCCCTGTGCCACGCAAAAGGCGACGGTCGAAACCGCGTTTCCCACGCCCACCGCATCCCCGCACCGCTGGAAGATGAAGCACCAGTATATGCACGGGCGGCGTAGGGGGCGGCCCCCCAGCCCCCAATAATGGGGGAGCCAGAGGAAATACCGATGGCGCTCGTTCCATATTGCCCCTCCATTATTGGGTGCCGGGGGGCCGCCCTTCTTCCCAAACACAAAAAAGCCCGACGCACTGCGCCGGGCTTCTATTTTTTCCTTATTTCCCTCTGAAAAATCGCTTGAACTTATATAGCGTCACGTCGCGATTCATCTCGGCAATCGCTTTTGTCAGCGGGATCTCCTTCGGGCAGGCTTTGACGCAGTTCTGGGCATTGCCGCAGCTTGTGACGCCGTCGGAGCCGGAAATCGCCTCTAAACGCTCCTCGCGGTTCATCGCGCCGGTTGGGTGGCTATTGAACAGCCGCACTTGGCCGATGGCCGCCGGGCCGATGAAGTTCGAGTGCGCGTTCACCTGCGGGCAGGCTTCGAGGCACGACCCGCACGACATGCACCGGGCAAACTCATACGCTTCCTGGCGGTCGCGCTCGGAGATGCGCGGGCCGGGGCCGAGGTCATACGTGCCGTCAATCGGAATCCAGCCCCGAATCTTCTTCAAGTTCTCGAACATGCGGGAGCGGTCCACGGCCAGGTCCTTGATAACCGGGAACTTGGACATGGGTTCCAATGTAATCGGGTGCTGTAAGTTATCTACGAGGGTCGCGCAGCTCTGGCCGACTTTACCGTTCATCAGCATCGTGCAGGAGCCGCAGACGTTTTCAAGGCAGTTCATCTCCCACACGGGGGCCGAGGTTTGCTTGCCGTCTTTCGTGACCGGGTTTTTGCGGATCTCCATCAGGCACGAGATGACGTTCATCGCCGGGCGGTACGGCAGCTCGAACTCTTCCCAGTACGGGGCCGAAGTCTGGTCTTTCTGGCGCTTGATTTTGAGCGAAATCGTCTTCTGGTCAGCCATAGCGTTCTCTTTCTAATGAGCGTGGAACTAAAGTTCTTCGCTGTGGGGCGAAGCGCCTACTCTCCACCTTCGTGGAGAAATATTCCGGATTATTCTGTGCCTGCGAAGGCGGCTACTGGGCGCTTCGCCCCGCACCCCAATAAAGCCTTAGCGCAGGATTTCAATCCCACGCTTTTTCTTTGTAGTTATCTATCTGAACGAATAACAATCGGGCGGCGCGGAGCATTCCCGAGATGCAAAGTTTTTGTGATCGCATCAATATCGGCTTTCAGAGCGGCGGTGCGCGGGTCGGAGGCAAACGTCAAATCCGGCGACTGCTGACCCTTGTAGTTGACTAGAGTCCGCGTACCAAACGACGCGCTTCGCATCCCATAATGCATCGGCAAGTTTATCAGCGGCATCGCGGCATCAAGGTCACGGAACAACTGTTCGCTCGACTTTACAAGCGATTTATTGGTATTTTTGATTGGCTCAGAGTTTGTCTGAACCCACACAGCATTGGTAATACCATCTCTGCGATAAAGTCTTACCGTATAGCCGAGTGTGTTGGTGGAGCCGGTGTTTATGATAGTCGCAGTTTGCACAGGCGCGGCCTTTGATTTGGCGACCGCAGGCAGGGCGGCGAGAAGCAGCCCTGCGGCAGTCAGGGCGAGGAGGCGAGGAAGTGAACTTCTCTCGCTGAAAAGTCCGTCCTTCGGACGAAAGAGCAAGAAACCTTGCGTTGGCTTGTCTTTCGTCCGAAGGACGACTTTAACTAGCGAGAGAAGTTCACTTCCTCGCTCCCCTTTCCCCGCTTCACTGCGCGTTGACATGACGCTCTCCTGCGACGGCAACCGGATTGGACGCTTTAGCGGGATCAGCATCGTCGGCGTCGTTTTTGCCGGTGAGCCAGTTATCATCGGCAATCCGGACTTCCTCTTTGTCGGCGTCGCCATACGCGCTGTCGCGGCGGGCTTCCGGGGGACGGGTCGAAAGCTGATCGCCGCCGCCGTTGCCGCCGGCACCTGCTGCAATCTGCATTTCCTGGACAGCGGCTCCGGTAAGGCCAGCTCCCATCGCGAGGACACCGTTTTTGCCGTTGACGCCGTTGCCGTTTCCGTTGGCATGATGCCCGTTGCCGTTCGAGCCGTTGCCGTTCGAGCCGTTGCCGTTTTTACCATGGGTATCAATGACAAGCTTCTCTTTCGCGGCTTCGGCGGTCGGTGTCGCGCTGCCTGCGGTGTCCTCTTCGGCGGCATAGTTGCGAAGGCGCGGCTTGATCAGCGACGTGTCAACGTCTTCATACGACAGGCGTGGGCCATCGACGGTCCATTCGGCAATCGTTGACTTCAAGAACTTCTCGTCGTCGCGCTTCGGGAAGTCCGGCTTGTAATGTGCGCCCCGTGACTCATCACGGGCCAGTGCGCCGAGCGTGATGGCGCGGGATAGGTGC
>JAYVVR010000066.1:0-2164 GCA_043786835.1 Armatimonadota bacterium
GACAAGAATGGGGCGCAGCTTGCTCAGGGGCTGTGGGGTTTTGCGACCGGCGGCCTGTTTGGGAGCGGCCTCGGCTTGGGACACCCGGAATTTGTGCCACGCGCGGGGTCTGATTCGATCTTCGCGACACTCGGCGAGCAGCTTGGCCTTGTCGGCTGCCTGGCTGTGTTAGTCCTGTATGCACTGCTGATTGCACGGGGGCTTTCGATTGCGCGGCGGGCGGGGACCGAGTTTGACCGGCTGCTGGCGGCGGGCCTGACACTGCTGCTCGGCGGGCAGGCGATGACTATTCTCGGCGGCGTGTCTGGCCTCGTGCCGCTGACGGGAATGACCCTGCCGTTTGTGTCGTTTGGGGCGTCATCGCTCGTGTCCAGCTTCTTTGCAATTGGCCTGCTGCTGCACATCTCAAGTAAAGCGATCCCTGTTGAGTATGCCGACACAGCGGCCTCGGAATGGAGCCGAGCGGCCCGGACACTGGCAACCGCCTGTGCGGCCTATCTTTTGGTTGGCATTGGCATTGGCCGTTTAGCTGTTGTGCAGGGTGTTCTCGATACGCAGACCGCAACGCGGCTTTTGCGGACTCCTGACCGAGACACGCTGCCGGGCGCTCCGCTGCCAGCCCATGTCAACCCGCGCTTGCTGCTGTACGCGGCACACCTGCCGCGTGGGACAATCTACGATGACAACAAAAATGTGCTGGCCCGAAACCCGGTGTCGAAGACTGAGCCGGGGCAGACGACGCTGCTCTGTCCCGATGGCCGCCCGCGCGTTTACCCCGGCGGCGCAGCCTTCGGGCAGATTGTCTGGGCGGTCGAGCGCCCGTTGTCCGCCTCCAACCTCTTGGGAGCCAACGCAAAACTGCGCGGGTTCGGAAGCTACGCCGATCTGCTGACCCCCTATCGCACCCAAAACTTGCCGCTCCATTCGACGCCCCGCCCAGAGAATATCACGCTGACACTTGATAAAAATCTGCAAATCGCAGCCGTCGACGCGCTGACACAGTATGCCGGCGCGATGCGAGACCGGCGCACGGGCAGGCCGAAAACCAAAGGCGCGGCGGTTTTGATTGACGTGAAGACCGGCGAAGTGCGTGTGCTGGCGTCTACCCCAGGCTTCGACCCAGCGGCTTTGACCCCGGAGACCTGGGTGAAGCTCCAAGCCCAGCCTGACGGTCCGGTCTTCAACCGCGTTGTCTCGGGCCTGTATCCGCCCGGTTCGGCGTTCAAGATTGTCTCGGCAGCCTCGGCTCTGCAAAATGGCCTCGGCGATAGAGCATTTTTCTGCGCTCATATAGCCTCAAATGTCGTCTGGCATTTTAATGGCAAAAATTATTCGCGGCGGCGCATCACCGACGAAGAAGGTTTTGCTTCGCACGGCGACACGGATTTAGCGAAAGCTTTGCGTGTTTCGTGTAATGTCTATTTCGCGCATTTAGGGATTGCTCTCGGCGCACCAGCATTGGAACAGACCGCCACGCAATTTGGCTTGTCGCACCTGCCGCCCCTGCCGAAGTTCGCCGAAGACCTGCCGGACTGCGCTTATGGGCAGGGGGCCGTCCAAGTCACTCCGCTTGAGATGGGCCGGGTGGCGCAGGCGGTCGCCAATAACGGATGCCTGCTGCCGATTGCGCTTGTCAAAACAGGCGCTCCCGCACTCGCCTGCACCCAGGTGATGACGCCGGCCGATGCGGCGCGTTTGCAGCAAATGCTGGCGGGAGTGGTCACGGGCGGCACGGCGCGAGGGGTTTTCGACAGCCTGCGGGTGTCAGTAGCGGGCAAGACCGGCAGCGCTCAAAACGGGCGTGGTGACGGCCTTTCGCACTCGTGGTTTGCTGGCTTCGCGCCGGTTTCGAGTCCGCAGTTTGCGTTTGCCTGCGTGGTTGAAAACGACGGGGCGGGGCGGGCGGCGGCTGCGCCCGTTTGCCGGGAAATGCTTCGGAAGGCGTTTCCGTGAGGTATGATAAGGGACGGCGCGTTTTTGGACCGGGCTTTTTATGGCCTCCCGGTTCGATTTCAAGAGGAATAAAGTTTGACGTTTGGCCCTAAATTAGTTCTTGCCGCCCTCGCGGCCCTTTGCCTCGCAGTTCCGGCCTCTGCCGATAATCTCCGGGCAGATTACGAAGCCCAGGTCGGCTACACGCTGCACCTGCTCGAAGCAGGACGCT
>JAYVVR010000067.1:0-2162 GCA_043786835.1 Armatimonadota bacterium
GTGCGCCGGGCTGATACCGGCAAGATTGAGCAGCTCATACCGACTGGTCCCGTACTGGGCGTGATAAAGAATGCCGTGTACACCGAGCGGAAGGTGATGCTTTCACCCCGCGATGTGCTGTTGCTTTTTACTGATGGGATCACCGAATCCGGAGCTGATCGGGAGGAGATGCTGGGGATCGATGGGGTCGAGGCACTGCTCAAGCTGCCCTGCACTCCCGTGGAATCTGCGACTGCCGAACTTATGTCTGAAGCGGTTGCCCTGCGGCTGGTCGAGGGTGTGGAGACGGCGTCGCGCGGGGGTAAGGCTAAAGATGATGTGTGTATCCTGGTGGGTGTCGTCGAGTCTTAAGCCCAAACCCATCCCGATACTGTGTACCGGGGTGGGTTCTCGCTCAGGTTCTACTGACCGTTATCACCTGGGCCGCCATTAGGTCCGCCGCCGCCAGGTCCGCCGCCGCCAGGTCCGCCGCCGCCAGGTCCGCCGCCACCAGGTCCGCCGCCGCCAGGTCCGCCGCCGCCAGGTCCGCCGCCAAACCCGCCATTACCACCGCCCTGGCCCCGATTGCCACGACCGCGCCCAAATCCACCAGGGCCGCCAAATCCACCGGGGCCACCCCGTCCGCCCATGCCCATCGCTGCCATGTCGATATTTACTCCCACTGTCGCCGCATCGAACATGCCGTCGTCATTGTTCTGGCCGGTGCTGACGATTTTATCGCCCACTTTGATGCTGCTCAGTAGGACTGGAGTGAACTTGGTGACTTTCGCCGCGGATGCGAGTGTCAGGGTTACTGAAATTCCCTGTCCCAGAGAAATCGTCAGGGGCTTGACCGAAGTTACAGTTCCGCTCGCGGAAGCCTGACCTTTAACCGGCGGAGTGCCATTACCGCCCGGTCCGCCATTTCCGCCCGGTCCGCCGCCTGGGCCGCCATTCCCTGGACCGCCGCCGGGGCCGCGCCCACCTCCAAAGTTCGGCAGTGGCGACTGTCCGATGGTGACCGACAAGGCACTGATTCCTGTCGGGATGCCCTGAATCTGTATCTGATCGCCAACTTTCAGATCTGAGAGGGTCGCCGCGCCCTGAGACATTATTTTCGTCGTGGCCTCAGTCTGAATGATCTGGGGCTGGCCACCGAAGGGCGAAGAAATCGTGAGGGTCCCCGACGCCGAGTCGACGGCAGTTACAGTGCCATTGGCAAATGGTGGGCGACGATTCGGCTGTCCGCCTCCACCGCCGAACTGGCCACCTCCACCACCGAACTGGCCATCAGGCGGCGGTCCGGGGAACTGAGCGTGCGCAGGCGGAGTGGGAGCGCAGAGAAGGACAATGAACCCGAGACCGGCCAGTGCCGGTGCGAACTGCTTTGTTGTGATTTTCATGAGTTTCTCCTACGTCTTTTCTGGAAACGGTGTCTTCTAATAGAATCTTACCCCCCGAATATGAAAATCTGATGAATGCAGGAAATCATCCCGGCGGTGGTGAATGCGCGACCTAGGAGACTCTCCACCGTTGCTGAATATCTGCCGCTCTTTGCTCGTATACGCTCTACTGCTCGCCGGAACCTCTCCGCTCAGCAGCCTCCCCGCTCGGGACGACGCTGCGCCGGGCTTTCCATTCGTGGGCCTGCGTGTGTCCGCTGGAAAAGCAATCACACTGACAGCCTCAAATGCTGGGGTGTATAAATTTGGGACGCGGTCCCTGCCGGCACCCGGCCTCGCACAGGCCGAGTTCGAGCTGCGTAACACCGCCGACCACTCCCTTACCCTGGACCGGCTCCAGCCCATCTGCCACTGCACCACCGGCGTAGTGATGGCGGGGTCAGAAGTTTTGGACGCAAGCCACCCACTCCCGATCCTGCCTCCCGGAGCGAGTCTCAAAGTCCGCGTCACTGTGATTCTGGCCGGTCATGCGCCCGGCCCGCTGCGGAAATCGGTTCTCATTTTCGTCACCGGTCACTCCGATCCGGTCGCCCGGCTGGATATCTCTGGAACCCTGCTGCCGGAGACGCCAGTGAAAACCAATCGGGGCGGCTGAACCCTTTTTGCTGCCGAAAGAGCTGCTACAGCAAGACAGGTAAAATATCGGCAAAAATCGGAGGCAGGAAGGGGTTGGCAGAAAGGCGTGGGAATTAATTCCACACTGTGGGGCGAAACGCCAAG
>JAYVVR010000068.1:0-6288 GCA_043786835.1 Armatimonadota bacterium
ATTGCCGCGCTGAACGCGGGCAAGCACGTCTTTGCCGAAAAGCCGCTGGCAACGTCAAACACCGATGCGAACGCGATTTTGACGGCAGCGAAAGCCGCAAATAAATGCGTGGGCGTCAATTTTGTTATGCGCTACGACCCTCTGTATCAGACAGTGCGAGCAATCCGGGAAGGCGGCTGGCTTGGGGCGCTGACCCATGTGGGGTTTGAGAACTACGCGTCGGATGAAGGTCTCGGTGATGACCACTGGTTCTGGGACCCGGTCGCATCCGGCGGCATCTTTATCGAACATGGCGTCCATTTTTTTGATATGATTGGGGCCATTGCCGGAGCGCCTGCGTTGAGTGTGCTGGGCCGGACTTGGACACGGTCCGACGGCACTGGTAAGGAAGATAAAGTCTCGGCACTGGTGACTTATGAGAACGGTGTCGAAGCGTCGTTCTACCATGCATTCAACCGGCCCGGCGCACTAGAGAAGCAGACCGCTCACTTTGCATTTGAGCGCGGTCATGTGACGCTTCACGGCTGGATTCCGACCCGTTTAGAGCTGAAGGCGATAACAAACGATGCCGGCTTTGCCGGGCTGCAAACGCTGCTGCTGCTTGAAACTCTCCCTGATGATGGCATTCCCAAAACTGTGCGCGGCAACGGCAAGAATCTAGAAGTGACGCACCGGGTTCAGGCGCATCAAAGCCTCGGCGAGCCGACCCCGGTTTACTTGAAAGCCGTCCAGGACGCAATGGCAGACTTCGCAGCGTCGGTCCGGGACCCGTCGCATCGTTCACTAGTGACGGCGGAAGACGGCGCGGCGAGTGTCCGGGTCGCGGCGGCGGCACGGGAGTCGGCGGCGATTGGGCGGAGCGTGACTGCGTAGGGAACGGGCACTGGAAGTGCCCGTTCCCTAAACATGGGCGCGTATCCAGCCTGCGACAGCATCCGGCGCTTCGAGCGGAAGCAAATGGCCGGCGTCGGGAATTGTCGTCAAAGTCGCGCCGGGTATACGGTCCACGACTTCGCGGGTGAGAACAGCGGGCGATAGAACCGCGTCACTCGTACCGGAGAGGACCGCTGTCGGTACGGCGATTTTGGAGGCAAGCGCCGACAAGTCCTCGCGGCTGCCGATGTCTGCCCACGCTTCCCAGGCAATGCGGGACGCACGTAAATTATCAGCGATAATCGCTTCGGTTGTGCCAGCAGACAGCGGCAGGCAGGCGATGGTTTGGAGCGTTTTGCGCGACGTACCGGCATTGCCCCACGCGGCCCGCATCGAAGCGCGGTCGTCATCCGTCATCGGCTCGGGCGACAGCGGTGACGGGGCGACTAAGAGAAGCTGGGTCAGGCCAGCAGGCACACCAGCGGCGAGAAGCTGGGCGACTTTGCCGCCCATTGAGTGCCCGATTAGCGTGTACTCGCTGACGCCGAGTTCTGTGACCAGTGCCCGGACGTCGCCCGCCATCGCTTCGACATGGCAGTCTTCGTGCCGCTGCGGCGCGTCCGACTCCCCCCAGCCCCGCCCATCCAGCGCTACGCAGCGAAACTCGGAGGCCAGCAGGGCTATCACCGGCTGCCAGGTGCGCGACGACCCGCCGAAATAGTGCAAAAAAAGGAGTGTTTTTTTGCTGTCCCTCGTGTCGGAGTACGATAATTGAAGGGCATTGTTGGTATATTTCATGCAGCACTTGTACCCGTTAAACCAAGAAAAGAGTGAATCAATGCTGGAAACAACTTACGATGCGGTAATTATTGGGGTCGGACAGGCCGGGAACCCGCTGGCGGTGGCGCTGGCAAAGGTCGGCAAGCGGGTTGCGCTGATCGAGCGCGAGGCGGTCGGCGGAACCTGCATCAACCGGGGCTGCACCCCGACTAAAACAATGATCGCAAGCGCCCGTGTCGCATATCTCGCGAGGCGCGGGGCCGATTATGGAGTCCACACGGGGCCGGTCAGCGTTGATCTGGTCAAAGTGCGGCAGCGCAAGCGGGACATCGTTGAAGAGTTCCGAAGCGGCACGGAAAGCAAGCTGGAAGGGAGCGACAACATTGACCTGATTTACGGTGATGCGAAGTTCACCGGGCCTTACACGGTCGAGATTGCGCCTACAGACGGCAGCGCAGCGCAGACGGTCACAGCGCCGCTGGTTTTTGTCAACGTTGGCGCTCGTCCGGCGGTGCCGCCGATTGACGGCCTTGATCAAATCGCGTTTCTGGACTCCACTTCGATCATGGAGCTTGCCGCAGTGCCGGAGCATCTTTTGATACTTGGCGGCAGCTACATTGCGCTGGAATTCGGCCAGATGTTCCGCCGCTTCGGCAGTCAGGTGACGATTGTCGAGCAGTCGGCGCGGATTTTGGAGCGCGAGGACGCCGATGTCGCCGAGGAAATGGCGAAGATTTTGACGGAAGATGGCATCGAGATAGTGACGGGCGCAAAAGCCGTCAAAGTGGCGAAGACCGAAAACGGCGGTGTCGCGCTGACCCTGCGAACAGATACAGGCGAACAGACTGTCGCCGGGTCGCATTTTCTGGTCGCGGCCGGGCGGACACCGAACACCGATGCACTCGGGCTGGAAATAGCGGGGATCGCCAAAGACACGCATGGGTTTATTACGGTCGGCGATACGCTGGAAACGAGCGTCCCCGGCGTGTACGCGCTCGGCGATGTCAAGGCCGGGCCGGCCTTCACGCATATTTCTTATGACGACTACCGGATTGTCGAATCCAATCTGCTTCAGGGCGGCAGCCGTCGTGTCTCCGACCGGCTTGTGCCGTACACGGTTTTTACCGACCCTCAGTTAGGCCGGGTTGGGATAACCGAAGCCGAGGCCAAAAAACAGGGCATTCCAATCAAAGTCGCCAAAATCCCGATGACCCAGGTGGCCCGCGCGATTGAGACCGACGAAACACGCGGCTTTATGAAAGCGATTGTGGACGCTGAGACAAAGCAGATTTTAGGGGCTGCGGTTCTCGGGGTTGAGGGCGGCGAGATCATGTCCGTACTGGAAGTCGCGATGCTCGGCAGGCTGCCGTACACGGCTCTGCGCGATGCCGTGCTGGCCCATCCGACACTGGCTGAGTCGCTCAACAACCTGTTTCTGGCGTTAGAATAAAATGCCTATGCAGGAATTTCCTTGTTTGACGTCGAAACATACTGTATCTTGTCGGTGAGGATGGTTCCAATTGGCACAGGTCAGCCTGCACAATCTCTATAAACGGTTCGGCGCGGTGAACGCCGTCAACAATCTCAATCTCGAAATCAAGGACCGTGAGTTCATGGTTCTTGTCGGGCCTTCGGGCTGCGGCAAGACCACGGCCCTCCGGATGATCGCCGGGCTGGAAGAAATTAGCGACGGCGACATCAAAATCGGCGAGCGCATCGTCAACAGCGTGTCCCCGAAGGACCGGGACATCGCCATGGTCTTCCAGAACTACGCGCTTTACCCGCACATGACGGTTTTTGACAACATGGCGTTCGGCCTGAAGCTGCGCCATGTCGCGAAAGACCAGATCAAAAAGCGCGTGGACGATGCCGCCGGGCTTTTGGGGATCGAAGCGCTGCTGGCGCGTCGGCCCGCCCAGCTCTCCGGCGGTCAGCGGCAGCGGGTGGCGCTCGGCCGGGCGATTGTCCGCGAGCCGCAGGTTTTTTTGATGGACGAGCCGCTGTCGAACCTCGATGCCAAGCTGCGGGTTCAAACGCGCTCCGAGCTGATTAAGCTGCACCGGCGTCTCGGAATTACGACCGTGTATGTGACCCACGACCAAGTCGAAGCGATGACCATGGGCGACCGGATCGCGGTTATGAAAGACGGCGTTTTGCAGCAATGTGCCCCGCCGATGGAGATTTACGCCCATCCCGCGAACATCTTTGTCGCAGGCTTTATCGGCACGCCATCTATGAACTTCGCCCCGGCGTCTCTGGAAAAGTCCGGCGAAGGCTACACGGTCAACTGCGGGGCGTTTCAGGTCTCCGCGCCGCCGCTGCAAAACGGCAAGCTGGACGCCTATGTCGGCAAGAAAGTCACTTTCGGTGTCCGTCCCGCCGACATTTTCGACAAAAATCTGACCAATCCTGTCACGGCAGTGCCGGGCAACACGGTCCGCACGACGGTAGACGTGTCTGAGCCGATGGGTGACATTATCACGCTGTATTTGACTGCCGGGGTTCATTCCCTGGTCGCGACGATTGATGCCGAAACGTCGGCAAAAGACGGCCAAACACTGGACATTGTGCTGGATTTAGCAAAGACGCATTTGTTCGATGCCGAAACCGAGGAGGCCATCTATTGAGCACCGGAGCAAGAAAGCATTGGGACGTAAAGAGCGTGGGAACAAATTCCTATGCTGTATGGCAAAGCGTCTAGTAGCCACCTGCGTGGGTACTAGATTGGGAAATAGTCGCACTCTGCTCCTTATCCGCCAGGTGCAGTTGCTCCGCCGGGTGCAGTTGCTCCGCAAAGTTGGACATTAAGCGTCTGCGCCACACAGCGTAGAAATTTTCCCCACGCTCTGAATTGTCGTTCATTGACAGAGTTACTTCAAGGAGAACACGGATTTATGACCACGCGATTACTGAAACTTACGCCGCTGTTTGCTGCCGGCGCACTCGCGCTGCTGCTGACCCTGCCGGCGGCCGCGCAGGCTCCTGCTGAGACGCCAAACCCGGTTCCCAGCACCGCGCCGGTCTCAGCCGCGCCGGTCTCAGCCGCGCCGGAAACGCCACAGCCGGAAACAAAACGCAGCAATCGGTTTCGCATCGGACCGGAAATTGGCGTCTTTCTACTGACGTCTGGTAAAGCCCGCAGCCAGTTCGGCAATTCCGCCGTTTCGCTGGGACTCGGCCTCGGTTCCATCGCGCAGGCGTCCACGCAGGGCCGGCTGGCGCTGGATTTACAGATCCAGTACCAGACCAGAAACGGCAACCATTTGTTTCTCGCCCCGCTCGGGGTCGTCTATCGCAAGGCGCTGAACGAAGGCACGTCCAGCGTTGCTTATGTCGGCGCGACCGCTGACCTCGACTTTGTAGACATCCGCTCCGGCGACTACGATGTCCATTCGGGCATTCGCACTGCCTTCGGGGCCAGTCCATTGATCGGCGTTTCGTTCGGCGACAGCGGCTTTCTCGAAGCCCGCTACCTGTATGTGTCCCGCGTCAAAGGCTTCGATCTCAGCGGCCTCAATCTCTCGGCTGGCTATCGGTTCTGAAGGAGTAATTAGGGAAGGGCGTATTTGTTGACGAGGGCATGAATGCCCTCGTTTATTATGCCCTTGCAGCCAATACCCCTCGAAACATCTCCTGCAAAAGGGAGGTCCGGAATGACCCGAAACCTGCGCTCGAAAAGACGCGCTGCTCGGCGCTGACGCTCGGCGGTTCCAAAGATCTGCAGGCGCCGGCCGCGGAGAACTTAGACGTGACGATCCAAGAAATCCCAAACGTCAACCATTTATTTCAGACTTCTGTGACAGGTTCGCCGTCGGAATATGCTGAAATCGCCCAAACGACAGTCCCAGGGGTGCTGGCTCTCATTGGGGATTGGATTGTGAAACAAAGCAGTTAAGAAAGACGCCGATGCCACTGGTTTATGCCTGTATTGCGCCGCATGGCGGGAACCTGTTGATTGACATAGACGCCCCAGGCCCGGTGCCGGAGTGCCGCCGGGCGATGGCGCAAATGCGTGAGTCGCTGCGCCGGTCTGGGGCGGAAAGTGTCGCGATTTTGACCCCGCACGGCGTTTATCAGCCCGGCGCGATGACCGTGGGAGTAACGCCCACGGGATACGGCGAGCTGGACGCTCTCAAAATCAGCGTTCAGACCGACTTGGATTTGGCTGCCGCCTGGGCGTACACCGCGGCTCATAAGACCATTCCCGTCGTGCCGCTGGCCGGACAGAGCGAAACTGATGCCCTCACGCTGGACTGGGGCGTCACCATCCCCCTGGCGCTCCTGACCCCGCCGCCGGACACCCTGCCGACGGTGGTGGCGTGCCCCGCCCGTGATTTGCCCCGTCAAAATCTCATAGACTGGGGCGAAGCGCTGGTCGAAGCCTCGGACGAGACCGGCAAACGGGTTGCGTTGATTGTCAGCGCTGACCAGGGCCACGGCCACGCGGCGGACGGCCCTTACGGGTACACGCCTGCATCGGCGGAGTACGATAGTGCGATGTCGGCAGCGATTGAAGCGAACGATTTGTCTCGGCTTTTAGACTGGCCCGAAGACTATGCCGAAGCCGCCCTTGCCGACTCGTACTGGCAGACACTTTCGCTGCTTGGCGTCCAGAAGCGCATTCCACTTCAGGCA
>JAYVVR010000069.1:0-2157 GCA_043786835.1 Armatimonadota bacterium
AGAGCCAGCCGAGAAGCACTGGGAACCAGATCCAGGTCATCGTGTCCGTGCTGCCGACCGCGTAGCCGATAGGGTGCAGCGGCCACCAGGGGAAGCGGGTTCGCAGGAAGCCGAGCAGGACGACGACAATTAGGCCGACGGCGGACGCGCTAATGCGCCCGCTGTCGAGGGGGTGGGCGGTAGTCAGCCAGCCTTGCAGCTCATCGAACCCGTAATGCCCCTGGCCGGTACGCCAGACATCCAGCTTCGCATTCGCCGCGCCATAGTGGTAGTAAATCGCGAGGCACGAAACCCATGCGGCCAGTGTCCCAACCAAGATCGCGACAAAAATGGCAATCGTCAGATGGCGCGGGTTCATCGGGCGCGGCATCGAAGCGTCAGCAATCTTCATGGCTTCGATCTCGGCGGGCTGCGCGAGACACCGCCAGTCGGAGTCGAACCAGCGGACAAATGAAAACCCGGTCAGTTCGCGCGGCGTGAACGCTTCCGTCCCGGCGAAACTGACCATCGTGCCGTGAGTCAGACCCCAGGGCGCCTGTCCCCACGGCAGGCCGGCTTCCGCCCGGATGCGCGTGAATGTCAGTGCGAGAAGCAGCAGGAGAACCCAGAAGATCAGCGCGACAACCAGTGACAGGCCGAGCGCAACCGTGAAACCAACCAGCGCGGCAAACGACACGAACAGGCCGATATAGGCGACTCTGTAGGAAAGTGGCTCGTTTGAGTCGTCTACCGAAGTGTCGCCCCGAAAGGCTCTGCGCCAGGCCTCGGAAAGCTGTGTCCGGGCAAGGTACAGCGAAAATAGGGCCAGTCCGAGAAACGCGCCCACCCCCTGCTCGGCGATATACGGCATGTGCGCGAGGGTCGGCCCTGCGCCGGGATCGCGGAACCCGAACGCGGTCACGACAACTGTCTGCACTTTGGCGAACAAGTAGAAGAACCAGCAGGAAAACGAGACTTCCAGCGAGAGCAGGTACGCCAGCCCGATGACCAGTGGATAAAAAGCCATCGGCGTATAACCGATGGCATTCCACGGCGGCGTCGTAATCCCAGTTTCAAGCTGCAAGCTGTATTCGGGCTTAATCGGAATGTAGGGGAATGTCGGGACCAGCGTGAAATGGATCGCCGCCATACTTTCCAGCACCGCCGGAATGCCGACTCCCAGCCAGAGCAGCTTATTGTGCCAGAGGGGAGTGCTGCCGCCGTCGCGAGTGATTTCCAGTGGGATAATGACCATTGGAAAGATCAAGCGCTCGCGGTCCACCCATTGTTTTCGCAGCAGCGCGGCGAGGCAGTAAAAGCAGAACAGCAGCGTGACAATGAAACCGGTCCAGACCGCAATCGGCTGCGCCCAGCCGAGCAGGGTTTCCGGCGTGAAGAATGTGGTGCGGCCTGCGTAGTAGCCGGGAATAACTGCGGGGCTGGGGGTGGCCCATTTCGGGACAAAATGCTCCCAGCTATTCCATTTGTTTTGCGGAGTTTGGAAATGCTTCCATCCGACCAGGGTCGGGGTCAAAAACTGCATCATGCCGATGCCGCCGATATAAATGGCGACGGTGTTCATGGTGTAGATAAACAGCAGCTCCGCCTGCGAGAGCGCCCATTTTGGCTTCACGCGCTTGACGGCGAGATTGATGCCGACCAGCACAAGCAGGGCGAACAGGACGGCCATCGGCAAGGACATGGCGGCGAGGTCCGGTCCTTCGGCAACAATCTCGGTGTATTCCAGCCAGAAATCGAGCAGCGGGATCAGCAGCAGGCCGATGACCCAGGCCCGAACGGTAATCCCGCTCCAGCGCGGAGCGGCGGAAGGCGCGGCGGGTGGGGGTGATGAGGGAGATAAAGCAGGCTTGTGTATCATGGCGATTGTTGCCATGATAACATATGCGGCGCGGGGTGTCAAGATGGCCCGCGCAGGAAGAACCTCACCCCGGAACTGCGTTCCGACCCTCTCCTTGAGAAAGGAGAGGGTGGACGACACTGAGGCAGGACGCCGCAAGTGCTGGAACGAGGCCGGGTGAGGTCTCCTACAGCGACCGTAGCACAAGCCGCCCACGCAGGTCATCAGCGGTGAGGAGGCCGTCGGATTTTGGCAGGGTTAGCGTCCTAGTCTCGCTGGGCTGCAGGTGGAAGAAGTTATCCGACAGACCCGGCAGCGGC
>JAYVVR010000070.1:0-2153 GCA_043786835.1 Armatimonadota bacterium
CCATACGCCTGAGGTCGCGGCATGGTCTCGCCAGACGGGCGCACAGAACGGCTTTGACATTACTACGCAAAATGTCGGCGATATGACCGTGCGACTCAAGTCACACCGGTCACGCGATATCACCGCTGTCATCGATGATGTCCGGTCCCAGGTGGAGGGTAAGTTCCCCTCGGCCCAGGTAAGTTTCAAGCAAACCTTGCAGGACGAGATCGGGGACATCGCCGGATCACCCAGCCCGGTGCAGATCAAGATCTTCGGCCCGGACGAGGCGACACTGGAACGGCTGGCGGATCAGGTCAACGATATTTTAGGCAAAACGCCCGGCGTCGTCGATAACAACCCCGGCATCGTCCACGGCAACCCGGAAGCACTGCTCTCAATCAACACCCGCGCGGCGCGGCGGTATGGCCTGACCACCGACGATATAACGCAGGCCGCGCAGGCCGCCCTACAGGGGACGGAGCCGACCCGGGTGCAGCAGGCAGAGGAGTCCATCGGTGTCCGCGTTCAGCTGGCCCATCCCGGTCAGACACTGAGCGAGAGCCTCCTGCCGCAGATACTTATCGCCTCGCCCGTGACTGGCGGCGATGTCCCCCTGAGTGCGGTCGCCCAGGTCGAGATCCGGCCGGGAACCCCGCATGTGACACGCGAGAACCAGCGCGAAATGATTGCGGTGACGGCCAGCTTGAAAGACCGGGACCTCGGCAGTACCACCGCTGATATTCAGAGGCGGGTCGCGAAAGAGGTCAAGCTGCCTCCCGGCTACAATCTGGAATACGGCGGCCTGTATGCCAGTCAGCAGCAGTCGTTCTCAGAGCTGGGCGTGACGCTGCTAATTGCAGTGCTGTTTGTCTTCACCCTGCTGGTCTTCCAGTTCCGATCCCTCCGGCAGGCGGTTGCGCTGCTCATGGCAGCTCTGCTGTCACTCTTTGGCGTCCTTCTCGCCCTGCTGCTGACTAAGACTCAGCTGAATATCTCGAGCTTTACCGGGGCAATCATGATTGTCGGGATTATCACAGAGAACGGAATCGTACTGTTTGATTTCTTCAATCGCCTGCGCCGCGAAACACCGGGAGGCGATCTGATCGCCCTGATGACCAGGGCCGGCACGGAGCGCCTGCGGCCAATTCTGATGACCACCATCGGTGCGATCCTCGCCCTTTTGCCTCTGGCCCTGGGACTGGGTGCGGGCGCGGCCCTGCAAAAACCGCTGGCGATCGCCGTAGTCGGCGGACTGCTGGTATCGACGATATTCACGCTGATTGTCGCGCCAGTCATCTATGTCACCCTGGAACTGGTAAAGCCTTCGGCCCCGCACCACGTATGAATTGCCGGGGCGGGCGTGAATGGGAGATTTCTAATCCTCCTCTCATGCTCCTCTAATGTTGGCCGGATATACTAACATCTGTATCGAATCCAAACAAACGAGGAACACTATGAAGAATAACACACTGGCAGCTCTGGGATTGACCCTGACCGCACTCGCCGCACTGACGGCCGCCGTCGCGGCCACACCTTCGCAGCCCAAGCACAAGATCAGCCCGTCGCAGGCGAAAGCCGTCGCGCTGAAGTCGGTCCCCGGCACAGCCACTTCCGCGAAGTACGAGTTCGAGGACGGCAAATGGCAGTACGCCGTCGGCGTCACCGACTCCAGCAAGCAGATGTGGGAAGTCGAAGTCTCCAGCCAGGGCAAAGTGACGGACAAAGAAAAAACGTCAGCGGCAGAAGAATCCACCGAGGCGGCGGCTGACAAGAAAGCGGCACGGAAGGCGAAATAAAGAATGTGTAGGGGCGCTGCTTGCTGCGCCCTTCGTTCGGACCGCGTTTCGTTTGGACGGCGTTTCGTTCGGACCGCCCTTCGTTCGGACCGCGTTTCGTTCGGACGGCGTTTCGTTCGGGGAAACGGCAATAACAAGAGGGCGCGGCAAGCAGCGCCCCTACACCTGAAAGTCGTTTTGGTTAGCTCGGTATCTAATTATGCGTATTCTCGTGGTGGAAGATGAAGCAAAGGTGTCCGCCTTTATCCGGCAGGCGCTGGAAGAAGAAGGCCATGCGGTGGATGTCGCAGCCGACGGCGACAGCGGGCTGCACTTCGCTCTCACCACGGAATACGATCTGGTGATTTTAGACTGGCTGCTGCCGGGCCGCGATGG
>JAYVVR010000071.1:0-16538 GCA_043786835.1 Armatimonadota bacterium
GATGCCGAGACCTGGGGCTGGCCGCTATTTCGGCGCAAAGTCGTCTTAGTCAGCCAGAAGCCGACCCTGCTGGCATTAACCGTCGCGGACAATCTGCGCCGCCCGTTCTCTTATAAGTCTGCGGGACAGGCGGCGTTTCCTGAGGCGCTTGCCCGGCAGCTTTTAGACGAGTTGGGTGTTGGGACCGAATGCTGGGATCAGGACGCCCAGACCCTTTCGGTCGGACAGCAGCAGCGCGTTTCGCTGATCCGCGCTCTGCTTCTGGAGCCGCTTATCTTGTGTTTGGACGAGCCGACATCCGCGCTCGATCCCGATTCGTCGGTGCGCGTTCAGTCGTTAATCAGCCGCCTCGCCGCTGAACGGGGACTGTCCGCGCTGATAGTCACCCATAGCCCGGAGCAGGCAACGCACTGGTGTTCGCGGCAAATTGTGCTGCCCGGCAGGATGTAAGCCCCGTAGGGGCGAACCTTGTGTTCGCCCTGCCTATCTATGTTCGCCCTGTCTATCTGTGTTCGCCCTCGATATTGTGTTCGCCATCAAATCCCATGACCGTACAGCCAATCAGTTTCCTCCAAATCGCCATCGCCACGCTGCTGGTCGTCTTTTGCGGCGTTCTGAGCGTTGTGTTCCGGCTGCGGCTGGAAAAGCAGCTTTTGATTGCATCCGCGCGGACAATCGTGCAGCTTCTGCTGGTCGGCTATCTGCTGAAATATGTCTTCGCGCTTCAGAGCCTTTGGTTGATCTTTGGACTGGCCCTCTTGATGGTTGGCATTGCGAGCCGGGCGGCGACTGGGCGGACAGCCTATCGGTACAAATACATGACGCTCCATGCGTTTTTGTCGCTTGCGGTCAGCGGGTTCTTGACGACGTTTATTGTCACGGCGGTCATTATCAATGTCCATCCGTGGTACCGCCCGCAGTATTTGGTGCCGCTGCTCGGCATGATTTTGGGCAACAGTTTGACCAGTGTCTCACTGTCGCTCGACGGCCTGTTCAGCGACATGGTCCAGCGGCGGCCTGAGATTGAAATGGCGCTTTCGCATGGGGCGACGGCGTGGGAAGCGGCGCAAGAGCCGCTGCAAAACGCGGTCCGGCGCGGCATGGTGCCGACCATTAATAGTATGCTGGTGGTCGGGATCGTGTCCCTGCCGGGTATGATGACCGGGCAGATTCTGGCGGGAAGTGACCCATTGCAGGCCGTCAAGTATCAAATCGTCGTCATGTTCATGCTTGCGGCGGCCACCGCCCTCGGCTGTATCTCGATCGCTCTCCTGGCTTATCGGCAGCTCTTCAACGCGCGGCATCAGTTGGAAGAGAGCCGTTTGACCACACGCAAGAAGGCCGCGTTCTAATCCCCTTCTCTCGTGATACGCCTTCAGCCCGCCGATAAACAAGCAGCGTAAAATTGTTTGCGTGTCCCCAGTTCACCGTCCCCCCAGCCCCCAATAATGGGGGAGCAAGACAGGAATCAAAAGGCCTCGCGTCCGTAATCAAAAGGCCTCACGTCCGTAGTCTAGTTCAGCACGCAGACCAACTGGCAAGCGCTTTGCGGTTTCGCATCGTCTCCATATCGCCGGGGTGGGAACGTATCTGGCGGCGATGCTGGGCCTGCGCTGACTAAACTTTCGCTGTCCTGGCCGCAGTTCGGCGGGGGCGTGCCGGTGTGGGAATGCTGATCGCAGAAACGGTCGCGTGGTCCTGGAAATGCGCGACACTGCCGATGCCGAGGGACTGAGCTTCGGCGAGAGCGTCCTGGGCGCGGGTCACAAACATCGCGGCATCGGCGATTTCGGGGGTTAGCAGAGCAATGCCAAGACACGCGGACAGGGGGGGCTGGCCGGAAATTGTAATCCCGGCAATGCCAGCCCGCAGCCGGTCGGCGGCGACTCGTGCGCCGGCGTCCCCGGTTTCCGGCAGGATGACCGCGTACTCGTCGGCCCCAAGCCGGGCCAGGACATCTATCGTTCGGATCTTGGTTTTGATCACGGCAGTCATGGCTTCCAGCGCCTGGTCTCCGGCCTCGAAGCCAAACGAGCGGTTGCGGGCGGCGAAGCTGTCAAGATCAAGCAGGATTAGTGACAACGGGGTATGGTAGCGGGCAGCCCGGTCAACTTCTTCGGCAAGCCGGGCGCGGAAGGCCGGATGTCCCGACATCTCCACGCTGCTCTCGACAGTGATACTGGCGGCAATCCGTTCGGCGGCCTTGGCGGGCGTCAGTGCGGCGGCTGGTTCTCTCGTCAGCACGGCGGCTGGTTCTCTCGCCGGCACGGCGGCTGGTTCTCTCGTCAGCGCGGCGATCTGCTGCTGTAACTGACTGAACTCGGTGACTTCGACCCCGGCGCTGAGACCGCCGATAATCAGGCCCTCCGCGTCGTAAAGTGGTACCATCGAACACCGAAGAAGAGACTGCCCGCCGCCTGCGACCGTATCGCGGCGCTCGGTTCCGAGCAGGGACTCGCCGGCCAAAACGCGGCTGATTTTCGCTTCGGCGTCTTCGCGCTCCGATGCCGGGACAAGTGTTTCCCAGAGCGTAGCTTCAAGCGCCGCCGCCGCTGGAATACCATAAAGAGCTTCGCAGGCGGCGTTCCACCGGATGATTTTGCCGTTGGCGGCGAAGCAGAAGCACGGGACGGGGAGGGTGCGAAAAAACTCTTGAAATTGCCGCGAGACTTGGTCCCGCAGGATTTCTGTTTCAGCCTTGCGCCGTTTGGCCTCGGCAAGCTGAGATTGTAATGCTTCCTGCCGGGCCTCGAACTCTTCCTGGTGCCTGCGCTGCGCTGCCCGCTCGGTCTCCCGCATCTTGCGGGCCGCTTCGGGGGTCGGAGGCCGCTGCGAATAGTTAAGCGTGAGTGCCAGGACTGACGACAGCAGCAGACCCAGCCCGCCGCCAACCATTAGCGGGAATGCCAGCGGGTTTTCAGTGCCAATACCCGGTGCCGGGTCTTTAGGCGCAGCTTTGGCGGCAGATTTTGCTTTGCCGTGAACAGCCTTCGCGGCAGGCTTACTTATGCTTGTCGCTGCCGCCGTCACCGGCTGCTTCGTGCCGTGCAGAAAAACGCCGCTGCCCAGCAGCAGCAGCCCAAGAAACGCCAGCGCCCCGATCCCGAAAATTAGTTTCATAAAAAATGCCCTTGTTATCGTTGTCGGTAAAAAGGACAGGAAAACTTAGAGTTTTCGGTATGTACCGCCGTCGTCGGCAGTTCGGGTATTGCTGTAAATGGGAAAATTGAAAACCTCTTCTGAGGCTAGCCGCGTCAGTGGCGGGAATGGGAGTAAACGCGTGGGAATAAATCCCACACTGTGGGGCGGAGCGCCCAGTAGCCGCCTTCGCGGGTACAGGAGACAGAATTGGACGAGACAACCGAACCAAAAACAGCCGCACGGGAGAAGGCCGAAGCACATCTTGCTTCGGCACGGCAATTCTACGTCAATCAGAAAATGGTAGGAGCCGTCGCAGAGTGTCAAAAAGCCGTCGATGCCGACCCCGATTTTCGAGAAGCACGGGAGGAACTTGAGCACGCGCTGCGAGAGAAGAAAGAAATTGAAGAAGAAATACCGGAGATACGGGCGAAGATTGACGCGCTCACCCACGATCTGATGACAGATGAAAACCTGCGAGAACGCAACGAACTTGCACGGTTATGCCATCTCGTAGGCCAGAATGAAGAAGCGCGGGTGGAGTGGGAATGGGTTGTCCGCTACGGCACCGGCAACGCGCAGAAAAGTGCAAGGAAAAGGCTGCGGCAATATCTCCAAATCATGCCAATTACTGTTGCCATACTTGCCGGGGGCGAAAGCCGGCGCATGGGAACCGACAAAGCCGGTCTTGAAATTGGCGGCATGACACTCTTGGAACGCACGGCACGGCTGGCGCTTGCCGTCAACCTGCCCGTGCTGGTCATGGGCCGGGCGCGGCCTGACGACTGGCTGCTGCCGGAAGTCTCGTTTCTCGCGGATGCGGAGGCCGGCCTGGGACCGGTCGGTGGGCTGGCGACGGCGCTGCGGCACTCGCAGACAGCCGTGCTGGCGCTGGCGTGTGACCTGCCTCTGCTGATGCCGGACGCTGTGCAATGGCTAATCAGTCGGGCCAAACTGCAATTTGCTCCGTCGGGCCTTGTAGCGCTTAACTCCGGCCAGCAAGAACCGCTGTTTTCGGTTTATGACGTTTCGTGTCTGCCGCTGATCGAAGTGCGTCTTGCCGCTGGGCAGCATTCACTGCGAGGAGTTATTAAGGCAGGGAACTTTGCATTTGCCGACGCGCCAGACTGGGTAGCGGCGCAGCTTGCCAACGCCAATACGCCGGAAGAATGGGCGAAAATCGGAACCTATCGCGGGGAAACTTAGGTATACTCACGACATGAACAATTCTTTGCTTTCGATTACGCCGCTGGTGGCGCTTGCGCTTCTTTCGGCGGTCCCTGCCTTCGCGGCGCCAGCTGCGGCGCTGAGCTACCATGTGCTGCAAAAAGTGGCGCTCGGTGGTGACGGCGGCTGGGATTATCTGTCGATAGATGCGAATGCCCGGCGGGTCTATATTAGCCGGAGCAGCCATGTGATGGTGGTAGACGCCGATACCTACAAAGTTGTCGGCGACATTCCGAATACCAATGGGGTTCACGGCATTGCGGTGGCGTCCGCGCTGGGCCGGGGCTTCACGTCGAATGGCCGAGACAATAGTGTGACGATTTTTGATTTGAAGACGCTTAAGACGCTCGGCACGGTCGCGGTCGGCACCGGGCCGGATGCGATCTTGTACGAGCCGAAGACGCAGCGCGTCTTTACGTTCAATGGCCGCAGCAACGATGCCACAGCGCTTGACGCGAAAACCGGCAAAGTGCTTGGGACGATCGCGCTTGGCGGGCGTCCGGAGTTTGCGGCGGCGGACGGGTCGGGCATGGTCTACGACAACATCGAAGACAAAAGTGAAGTAGTCGCAATTGACGCCCAATCGCTGACCCTCAAAAAGCGCTGGTCTCTTGCGCCGTCTGAAAGCCCATCTGGGCTGGATATAGACGCGAGGCACCACCGGCTGTTCTCGGTCTGCGACGGCGGCAAGATGGTGATCTCGGATACAACTCTCGGCAAGTTCGTTCAAACCGTTCCAATCGGCGACGGTCCCGATGCCGCCGGGTTCGATCCCGGTACCAGAACTGCCTTCAGTTCGAACGGGCAGGACGGCACACTGACGGTGGCCCATGAAGGAAACGCGGAAGAGGGCTTTACTCTCCAAACCGTCCCCACCGAAAAAGGGGCGCGGACAATGGCAGTGGATACCAAAACGCACCGGGTGCTTCTCGTGACGGCCACCCCGGATACGGCTAATCCCGGCGAAGGCCGCCGCCGCAACTATGTTCCCGGCTCGTTTACACTGCTGGTCGTCGGGCCGTAGGGCAATTATCCCTTGACAAAGCGCCGACTCTATGGTACGTTGAACCTACCGAACACTTAAAGGAGCGCACGTTTTATGCCGTTAGGGAAGATCAAGTGGTTCAGCGACGCCAAAGGCTATGGATTTATTGACACCGGCGCAGGCAAAGACCTGTTTGTTCACTTCTCGGCTGTCCAGCAGGACGGCTACAAATCCCTGCGCGAAGGTCAGGATGTAGAATACGAGGTCGGCGCCGGGCCAAAGGGCGCACAGGCCGAAAAAGTGATCCTGCTTGCCCCGGAAAGACCAATGTCTGATACCTCTGCTGGCAATCCCGTAGAATTACGCGGCCTGTTGGCATGATTCGTGCTTTAAGTGTTTTAGTACCCACCAATTTTGAGGAAGTAACCCGCTTATGCGTACTTTTTATCGTCTCGCTCTGCTTCTGCTGCTCTCTTTGACACTGTTCGCCCGAATGGCGACGGCGCAGACCGCCAGCATAATTGACGCCAATGCCAGGCTGCATATCGTTGTCGCCAACGAAGCTCAGCTGACTGGTGATTACACGGTAGACAATGCCGGCAATATCACGCTACTGTATATCAATCAGGTGCATGTGCAGGGTTTGACCCCTGCCCAGGCTGCTGCGCTTATTCGTGGGAAGGCTGTCAGCGCAGGCCAGGCGGCGACCGGTCTGTCCAAGTTTTATGTCTCCCCACAGGTCGTCGTGTCCATCACTGAGACCGGCGGCATTGGGGTTGATGTGACAGGACTTGTCAGCGCCCCGCGTCACTACACTCTGCCATCATCGGCCCATCTCAACGATGTGCTGGTGCAGGCCGTTCCGGCACTGAACTCGGACCTGTCCAAAGTCGTGATCACGCGCGGCGATACTAAAGTGCAGGAAACGATCAACTATCGGGCCTATCTCGACAACAAAACGGAGAGCGGGAATCCGCTCCTCCGAAACGGCGATAGGGTCAGCGTTTCTTCCTCCGAGCCGCTGCCGATCTTTGTCAATGTCCAGGGTCAGGTCGCAAAGCCGGGCCGCTTCCAGGTGCCGGCGACGACGACCGCCTACGCCGCGCTCCAGGCTGCCGGCGGGCCGACCGTCGCCGCAAACATGACCGGTGTCGTTCTGAAACACTTCGGCATGACCGACACGACTCCGATCAACATTACGGCGGCGGGGCAGAACCCAACCGATCCCGCATTGAACCCGGTACTGCTTGACGGCGATACGATTGTTGTCCCGCAAGCGCCGGTGACTTCGACTTACACGATTACCGGGTCGGGTGTCCGCAACCCGGCGGAATATGCACTGCCAAATGGGGTTCCGATTACGCTGGCTTCGGCGATCGGCAAAGCGGGCGGTCTGTCCGACCGGGCGCAGATCAAAGCGATCCAGATTATTCGTGTGGACCCGAAGACACAGGCTTCGCAGACAGTCAAGCTGGATGCGACAAACCCAAGTGTTCAGGGCAGCTTCCTGGTCCAGCCCGGCGACAACATTTCAATCGGACAGGGCAGTCCGCCGAGCCGTGTGGACCCATTCCAGATCCTCGGCATCATCATTGCTGTGATCAGTATTGCGCATCACTAAACTCAGGCCGCCACCGAACAAAAATGCGCGGCAAATGCGAGACGGTAAAACGCCCCCGGCACAGTGTGCCGGGGGTGTTCTTATCAACAAGTTCAGGCATGAGAACGAAGGCGCTCACGCCTTCGTGCACATGCCCTCGCCACTACACGCCCTCGCCACTACACGCCTTCTTCCTCTCTGTCCTCACTCACCTCGCAGTCTTCCATTTTGCTGCTCCCTAGTGCAATTGGCACGAGACTGGGCAGACGGGAAACGGAGTTGAAACGCCGGCTGATCTTCGCGATCTCCCGCAGGCGACTGATCTCCCGATTAATATTCAGGGCCTCAATCCGCACCAAATCGCGGCTGTCCAGGGAATTGATGACGTTTTCCGCCAGCCGGATTGCGCCGAGTGCGACCATCTCGTTGTCGTAGTCCACCGTAACATAGAAAAGGCCGCGCGGGTCAACAGTCCAGTTCCAGGAGGTTTCGCCGCACAAGGGAACGCCGATCCCGCGCCGAACCTGGTTTTGAATCTCAATAATGAGATGCTCGAATAAATGGGGGATTTCCGTCGCTTGCGCCTCCCGGCGAAACGAGAGGCCGTCATCGTTCGTGCAATGCTGGGTCGCCATCTGGGGCAGCAGCTTGAATAGAATGCGCGGGATGTGCGGACGGCCTTCCGTCGTGAATGCCTCGGTTTCAAGCATTTCAACGACCAGCGTTGCACGGCAGGTGTCATGGAAAGCGATCTCAGTGACTTTCAAGAATTTCTCGTGCGTTCTCCGCTGATGCCCCTTGACAAACCAGGAAGCAGCGGCTATAATCTGAGTGGCTTTCGTTCCCTGATAGCTCAATTGGCAGAGCATTCGGCTGTTAACCGAAATGTTGTAGGTTCAAGTCCTACTCAGGGAGCCACTTCCTCTTTTCGCATGTCTCCCATTGCTTTGCCATCTGGAAGTCGCTACTGCTCAGAGTGTTACCTAAGAGTACCCGTTTTTCATCGACTTTTTCACCTACCTTGTCCAGTGACCCACCGAATCCTCCTCCAGAATCTTATACGCCGCAAGAAGTTGCGGAACTCTGCGGTCTGAGCCGGCGCCGGGTCTACGACTGGCTCACCTGGGGCTGGCTGCGTGGGCACCGAAACGGCGGTCGTTGGGTCGTCACCGCCGCTGACTGGGACTTCTTCACCTATGCCTGCCAGGGCGCACGTGACCGCCTGATGCCGAGTCTCCACGACTGGGAGCTGCTCTGGGCTTCCCATCCGCCTGAGTGATCTTTGTCTTTTCCCATTTCGTCCCTCTGCTGAACCCACTGACGTGCCGACAATGATTATTAGAGAATGCCGCCGGTTCCTCCCAGTTTCTGGAACAAAACACTGTGCACGGCTCTTATATGATGAAAGATGCTTACAATAATATCGAAGATGCCCGCGAAGCATGGGTTTTAAGGGCAGGCGCGAAGCTTTGGAACGCTGTCGTCGCGGAAGCCCAGCACCCGGCGGAAGACACGCAAAAAGCACTTGCCGCAGTTCGGGCCGCCCTCGACTGCGCCCGCCGCCTGCGCTGTTGTCCGCCCGCAGTCACGGCGGAAGAGCGCGACGCGTTGGCGTCAGAGTGTTCCCAAGCTGCCGAAAACCAGCGTCTCGCTCTTCGGCAGTGGGGGAGAGGACGCGAAATGCACTGGGACGAAGAGTGGGGAACCCAGTGGGGTGAGGAACTGCTGCCTGACCCCCCTGAGACCCAGCCTGTGCTTACGGAATCATAGCTCAAAGAACGCCCTCAAAACTAAGCTCTGCCCGCTGCCTTCTTCGGCATTCGTTCTAAACTCTCCTGGCTGTCTCCTGACTGTCTCCTGACAGCGCCTTAACGGCGAGGTAAGTCGTAATCGCGAAACCGACCTTGTTGATCACGTCAGCGAGTGCCGACGCCGTGTTGAACCAGTCTAAGTTGATGTTTAGATGGTTCACCGACAGCGCCTCAGCGATGTAAACGACCGGATACACCCCCCATAGCGACCATAGATAAACATTCATTTTCTTGATGCCGTTTCGGATTGGCTCCGGCTGGTTCTCCGCCAGCTTTTTGCCCTCGGTCAGCAGCAAAAATAAGATGACGGCATAGCCGAGTGTTGAGATAAAGCCCCAAATGTAATGCTCCGTCGTGCTGCCGCCGGCAACCAGTGTCCAATGACCGTTTATGGTCTTTCCGGACAGCTCGCCGACAAACCCGGTAATAATCATCAGCAAATCGGCCAAAATCAGCTTCGTCGCGAAACCGATCCCGCGCACCCGAAGCATTTCCGGATACTTCAGCACCAAAAGCGGCGTTGTCACTGTCCAGTCTACATATCGCACCGTCGAAGGAAACGGCTTGTCAGGCGAATACTCGTTCATCAGATAGTGACACTCCCCAGCCATAAATGGCGGGGCTTCTTGCTTCAACGAGCGCACTTGCTATCCTGCGTGAGCAGGGAGTAGAGGTGCATTCTCCACAAGCGTTGCGGAACCCGAAGATTCCATGTTTCCCGTTGCCCACGGGTACATTTCCGAAAGAGACTCGGAGACTGCTGCCAGTCCGAGCCGAAGGATGTTCTTAGCCGCATTCTCATCCCTGTCAAGAACACAACCACACGCGCAAACGTGAGTGCGTTCTGACAGTGACTTCTTGACACGGTTGCCGCAGGAAGAACAATCCTGCGAGGTATAGGCTGGTAGAACTTTGACCACAGGCTTGCCAAACACAGAGCCGAAGTACAGGAGCCAATTGGCAAACAGGCTCCACGAGGCATCGTGAATAGACTTGTTGAGTTTCCGGTTCTTGACCAGATTACGCACTTGAAGGTCTTCGAGAGCCACAAAGTCACTAGACTTCACTACGCACCTTGCCGCTTTTACGGCAAAGTCTTTACGCTGGCGCGATACCTTTAAGTGGCGACGGGCTACTTTAACCCGTGCCTTGACACGGTTCTTGGAGCCTTTCTTCTTGCGAGAGAGCCTTCTCTGCTCTCGCTTCAGCTGTTTCTCTGCCTTTCGCAGAAACTTCGGGCAATCTACTTTCTGCCCGTCACTGTCGGTGTAGAAGGAAGCAAGCCCCATATCTAATCCGACTATATGCCCTGTCAGTTCAGTAGGCTCTTTGCGATCAACGTCAACACAGAGCTGCACGAAATACATATCGGCCTTGCGGACAATACGAACGCGCTTGATGAGGGCGATGTCGTAGGCACACAAATCCTGCGTCCCAAGCATCTTCATTATGCCAATGCCAATGTGGTCGGTGAACGTGATGCGCCTGCGGTCAGCCGAGAGTTTCCAGCCCGTCGTTTTGTATTCAACGGAGCGGTTATTCTTCTGGAACTGAGGCTTCCGTAACTTCTTGCCACTCTTGTCAGGCTTCAAGTAGCGTAAGATACCATACGCAGCCCGTTCCGAAGCCGCTTGCCGAGCCTGAGAGTTTCAGGGCATGGGCGAACGGATATTCTTTGGCAAGCACAGCGCAAAGCGTGTAGAGTTTGTTCTTGTTGGCATTCGTATCCATCCAAAGACGCAAGCACTTGTTCCTGATGAACTGGCAAACTCGTATAGCCTCATCAATCCGCTTGCCCTGTTGCCGAGAAGCAACCAGTTTGTACTCAAGGACTCGCATAGTTTGTGTTAGGCAGTTAAAATCACCTAAATTGTTACACCATATCTTGCAACAAAACGCAAGGCCAAAGAGAACGTCTAAGAGAACGTCTAAGAGAACGTCTTAGGAAAGACGTTTCGCTATCCATCCCCGTGGCTAAAGCCAGGGGCCTTTCGCACTTTTCCGGTAATAGGCAACGGCGGCGACGCCGCAGATGATCGCTGATGTCACCATCGTTCCCCGGTACTCCGGCAGGACTTCTTCCTTTTCGACGAGGAAGAAAACAAAGCCCGCACCGAACGCGAACATAGCAACGAACAGGCTGTAGTGAAGGACCGCCTGCGAAAGAGCAAGCTGGAGCGCGTTGTCAAGTCCCATGATATGTGGTCATCCTCGAAGTTAAAGTCTTCAACGAATGTACCCCGACACCGCGCCCCAAAAACCTGGCAAAAGACCTAAACTACGCGCTTTCAGGCAGCTGCGTGTACTCCGGGAAATTGCCGTAGAGCTTTTCGCCGGGTTCGCCCTGCGTCACTGCCAGCACCAGATACCGCCCGCCGACAAAGCAGCCTTTCCACGATTGTCCGATCCCGCCGAAAACCTCTTCCCGATCGCCCCGGCTCCTCACGGCATTGACGCCGATCTTGAATCCCCGAAGCTGATGCGTGATCTGCGCCGCCGTCAACGGATCGTCGCAGGCAATGGACGACACCAAAGAGCCGTTGGAAACGTTCATTTCGGAAATCAGCTCTTCGACATGGTCCACTACGACAATTGTGTCTATTGGGCCGAACGGCTCATTGTGGTACAGCCGGGCATTGCGCGGGATGTTTAAAAGCGCCGCCGGAGCCAAATACGCCGACAGGTCCTGATCGGGCAGGAACCGGTCTTTGGCAAGCTCGCCTTCGTAGAGGCTGACCGCGCCCTTGCCGAGCGCTTCGGTGTACATGACCCGCAAGTCTTCGACTTTCTTGCTGTTGATCAGCGGGCCGAAATCCAGCTTCGGCAGCGGGTCGCCGTCCTGCTCGACCAGTACGGGGTTGCCGAACTGCACGGAGCGGAGGACCGGCAGGTAGGCTTCCAGAAACTGCGGGAACAGCGACCGCTGGACAACATAGCGCGGGTACGCCGTGCAGCGCTGCTTGCCGTAGTCGAATCCTTTTCGGATTTGCTGGGTGAGCGTGGGCCAATCGGAGAACTGCCAGACGCCGTAAGCGTTGACCCCTTCCATTTCGAGTAAATAGCGCTTGTTGCCGTCGTACAGGCTGGATGCAATTGCGCTGCCGTTTGTCTTGCCCCCGACGAAGGCCAGGCAGTCTACAAATTCGTTTCGTACCAGCGCGTCGCTGAGCTGGCCGCCTGAGCCGGAAACAAGCGATACCGGCAGACCCGCCCGGCGGGCAATCGCATGGGCGAGGGTGAGCGCATACAGGCCGCCGTCGGACGGCGTCTTCGAGATGGCGGCATTGCCGGCCAGCACCTGCACGAGAACCGCGTGCATCAGCACGGACATCGGGTAGTTCCAGGACGCGATATTCGAGATGACGCCGAGTGGCTTCCGGGCGCCGAGCATGGGCTCGATATTCTCGATGTACCATTCGACGCCGCTGATGCAGCGGTCAATGTCTGTCAGTGCCTGGGCAAATGGCTTGCCGATCTCCCAAACTAACAGCAGCGCAATCGTCTCGCGCTCAGCCCGCAGACCATCCAAGCACACCGTGACGCGGCGTTTCCGCTCGTCCAAATCCACCGCCGCCCACTGGGCGGATTCGGACTTCGCGAACTTGACCGCGCTCCGTGCTGTCTGCAAATCCAGCATCGGGATATGGCCCAGCAAACGTCCATCTACGGGGGATTCGTAGTGACGCCCGGAGCCAGGGCTTCCCCAGTCTCCTTCCAGCAGGTTCAGGACACGGTGGTCGGGGCCGAATGCTTCCGGAGCCGCCGCCGCTGTGTCCGACAGAACTTTATCCCATTCGGCGTTTGGGGAAATGTGCAGCATGAATGCCCCCTCCTACGGGGCCGAATATAATTATGACTCAGAGTGCATCGTGAAGAGGTAACCCAGAACCGCCGCCAGAAAAATTGCGCCTGCAACCGTGATTGTCCAAAGCGGCCAATGCGACTGGGCGGCATAGTTCGCCAGAAAAAAACTGCCGATGATCACGGCCCAGTAAACGATAGTAATCGGCTTTTTCGTCATGCGAGTCTCTTCCTAAACACGAATTCAAAGAAAAAGCCGCGCCCCACAAGGAGCGCGGCTTGAAGAAAGAAACTAAGCGGGGCTGGTGGCCGCGCTGAAGTTTGGCTCGAACGGGTTTGCACCGTTTCGGGCATCGTTCTCGGTCTTCGCCGCAGCGATGAAGTAGATAAACACGCCGAGGCCAACTTTTGCGATGATGTCCGCAACCGTGTAACCGATCTGGACACCAAGCTCCGTGGATCGAAGCGAAACGTTGGGGATCATCGGGATCATGTAAGCCAGTGGGTAGAATCCCCAGCTCGCAAGGGTCAACAGGCGCGCACCGCGAATCAGCGGAGCAACAGTCTCAGGCTGATGCACGATAGACGCATCGAGCTGCTTGAACAGAACAAACAGGATATAAGTGAACGGGATTGTGCTGAAGAAGCCCCACATCGCCCGGAGTCCCGTATTGTCCTTGATGAGTTCGCCGGGATAGCCCAGGGCGATCATCAGGAACGCCGCAAACGCGAGCTTCGACAGCAGGCCCCGGCTCTCGATCTTCGTCAGTCCGAGTACGGCGACAAGCTCAACGAGAAGCAGCGGGACGGTCAAAACCCAGTCCATGTAGCGATAGCCGTCGTTGAAGGACGAGTCCGTCAGCTTGTAGCTTGCACCGCCCGGCAGCACCTGGTGCGCGTCTACCCAGCTATTGAAGATCCGGAAATAGTGGTAGCAGGCAATTGCTGTTACCAGCGCGGAGACAAGCAGGGCCGGACGGTACTTGAATCCAACCTGTGAGCGCGAGAAGAAAAAGAAGAGCGTTCCTGCAAGCATTGCAGCAACCGCGAGTGAGAGGCCGTTGTAGACAGCACTGTATGTGCCGGCATCAATCGTAGTGTCCATTGTTTGATAACCTTTCTAGGGTTAATCGTTCGTTGCATTTCCTCCGAAAAAGAACATCATAGGGTGCGGGGTTTTCCGCGGGACGTTCCAGGTTCTCCTCACTAAGCCCTTTGCTCGGGAGAAAGAGCAGTTATGGGGCGGAACTGGGGCATTGCAAGTCAAGCAGTTTTGATACTGAAAAGTACCACAAAGTGATGGCTTCTGTCAAGCATTTAGGTGGACAAGAGCAGAAACGAAGACAGATGGATGTCCCTCACTGCACAGGTATCTTTGCGAGGTCCGCCGGGTTCAGGGAAATCTCTGATGGGCAGAATCGTGAAAAAGCCCTTCAGCGGTTCTGAAGGCGCAAAACATAAGGTGCTGGTCTGGAGTTTCCCCTGGCATATGATGCCGCCGCATTTGGGACAGTGACTTGCTGGCTGCATGACTGCCCCTCCCCTTCATCTTGATTGCTAGTCCATTAGTGCCAGCTCAGAAACGCAGTTGGCTTCCAGCCCGCGAACATAGCGGCAGAAATCAGCTTCGAGCTGATGCTTGAACCGGCGGCTCAGGCCAAGCGATTCGGCAATGTCAGGCAGGAAGCCGGGCGGGTCGTAGGCGACAGTCAGCGTCAGCTCAATGCCGGGACCATTCCTCGGCGTTTCCAGGCGCAAAGACAGCACATACAAAAAGTGACACCCGAGCGACTGCCAGCACAGGGTCTTGTCCGCGCACATGGTGAGCTGCGCCGCGAACTCGATCTGCCGGCCTTCAAGCAGCACCGTAAAATAGGCAGTATCTTCGGCGTCCGTCGGCAAAGCGGCCTGGACATGCGACAGCAGGTGAGGCAGGCGGTGAACCGTGTTCCATTCTGCCCAAATGCTGCGCCAGGGGGCATTGGCGGTCAGCGTGATCTCATGCGTGAACTGCAACTTTTGGATCCTCGCGGCCTAAAATCGTCCGGCCTCCAAGATACAGCGACAGGGCCGGGGGAACCAGCACTGTGCCATCGGGCTGCTGATAGGTTTCTAAAAGCGCTGCCATCAGGCGAGGCAGGGCAGTCCCGCTGCCGTTCAGCAGGTGCGGAAACTCGGGCTTTGCGCCCGGCTCGCGCCGGAACCGGATATTGCCCCGGCGGCTTTGAAAGTCCTCGCAGTTCGAGCAGGAAGACACTTCCAGCCACATCTCCGCGCCGGGCGCGTAAATTTCGACATCGTAGCATTTGGCCGCCGCAAATGAAATGTCCCCCGCCGCCAGCAGCTTCACTCGGTAAGGCAGGCCGAGCGCTTCCAGCACATCGGTGGCATCGGTTAAGAGCGTTTCAAGCTCGGTATACGAGTCTTCGGGCAGCGTGTATTTGACCATCTCAACTTTGCTGAACTGATGCACTCTCAAAAGCCCGCGCGTGTCTTTTCCCGACGCCCCCGCTTCCCGCCGCCAGCAGGGCGAATATGCCATGTAATTGAAGGGCAGCTCGCGCCCGTCTAAAATCTCGTCCCGGTGTATGTTGACCAGCGCGGGTTCTGCGGTCGGCAGGGCGAACAAATCGGCTTCGGCGTCATGGTACATTTCCGGCTGAAATTTCGGCAGGTGCGCCGACGCCACGACGCTTTCCCGCGACAAAAAGAACGGTGTCGCCCACTCCGTGTAGCCGTGCTTCGCCCGGTGCAAGTCCAGCATGAACTGAATAAGCGCCCGTTCCAGCATCGCGCCGAGATGCTTATACAGCACAAAGCCACTGCCCGACAGCTTCGCTCCGCGTGTAAAATCCACCAAGTCTAAGTCGGTCGCGAGGTCCCAGTGCGGTTTCGGCGCAAACCCAAAAGTTTTGGCCTCGCCGAACTCTTTGACCATCACGAAGTTTTCTTCCGGGCCGGGCGGTGTGTCCGCCGACGGCAGGTTAGGAACATAAAAGAGCAGATGATCGCGCTCTGCTTCCAGCCGCTTGGCGTCGTCCCCAAGCGCCGCTTTCCGGTCGCCTAAATCCCGCAGCGAGGCTTTCAGGGCTTCGGCTTCGCCCCGTTTGCCGTCTTTCATCAGTTGAGGAATAGACTTGCTGCTGCGTCCTAACTCCGCTTGCAGCACTTCCGCTTCGGCAGTCGCCGCCCGCCACTTGGCATCGGTTTCCAGAACGGCATCAATCGCCGCCGTATCCGCCAGCCGGTCCGCCAGCCGCGCTTTGACTGCGTCAGGTTCCGTTCGTATGAGTTTAATATCCAGCATAACTTTGGTGTATATCGTTTCTTGGAACCCTGTCGTAAACGACGCGGCAGAGACCTGACGCCTTGCTTCGTTCATTCTTCTGCACTGGCAGACCCGGAGAGCACTCCGCAGGGTCCTCCCTAAAGGAAGGGCCACAGCGAAGCGGTGTGGTAGGTCATAATCCGTTCACCAAATGCACCAAAAGCGCGGCCATGCTTTGCAGGTCGCCAACATGCACGCGCTCACGGGACGTATGCGGGGACTTCTCGGGCGCGCCGACGAACACCCAGTCCATTGGGACGCTGCTGTGGTCAATCCCGGCCCCATCGGAACCGCCGTGAGCCTCAATCTCGCGCTGAAACGGGAGGCCGCTTCCTTCGGCAAGCGCGAGAATGTGGGCTAGATAGCTCTGGCGCGGGACGCTGCTGTCCCGGAGAGAGACGGCAGCCCCGAGGCCGCGCTTGATGTGCTTGGTGTCCCAGGTCAAATCCGCGATCAGCGCCTGGGTGATGCCGTAAGTTTCGGATAGGCGGCGGGCGGTAAGGGCTGCACCAAGAGCGCCGGTCTCCTCCTGCACGGAGAGCGCCAGCGCGATTTCAGGGCAGGCTTTGAGGGCAGAGAGCGCGGCCCACAGCCCGGCCCGGTTGTCGAGATAAGGAGCCGTAATCTGGTCGCCGTTGACTTTGGGCA
>JAYVVR010000072.1:0-2150 GCA_043786835.1 Armatimonadota bacterium
GACGCCGCACTCCCGCAAAGAAGTTAAGCCGCTTCTTCGGCGGTCTTGTCCTTGTTTCACTCGCCGCCGTTTCTGTGGCTGGCGGCTATCTGTACCGCACGAGTGGGAGCCTAGTACGCTTGCTTCCGCCGCTTTTGCAGCGGCAGTCGGTCTCCGATGCTTTTCCGAACCAAACCGCACTCAATCTGATGATCATTGGGCGGGACCGGGATTATGATGACCGGACCGACCAGGTGATTAAAAGCCGTGCCCGGTCGGACATGCTGATGGTCGCGCACCTGGATTTTGCGAAAAGTACGATCTCCCTGCTGTCCATCCCGCGCGATACCCGTGTCCTCGTGCCGGGCCGCGGCACTACGAAAATCAATGCCGCGCACCAGGTCGGCGGGCCAGCTCTGTCGGAGAAAGTGGTTCAACACACGTTCGGCATCGGCAGCGACAAGTATCTCGCCCTGGACTTCGAGGGTTTCGAGCAGGCGATTGACATGCTCGGCGGCGTGGATTTAGCCGTGGATAAAAAGATGGACTACGACGATAACTGGGGTCACCTGCATATCCATCTCAAGCCTGGCTCGCAGCACTTAAACGGACAGCAGGCAATGGGCTTCGTCCGGTTCCGCCACTCCGACAGCGACCTTGTCCGCACCCAGCGGCAGCAGGCGCTGATTGCGGCGCTCAAAACCAAGCTGCGCTCGCCGGAAGCGCTTGCCCGAATCGGGCCGATGCTGGCAATGATAGACAAGCATATTGACAGTGATTTGACTCCCGCCCAGGAAGTCGCCCTCGCCCAGTTCACCCATGACACGCCGCACCAATCGGTCCGTATGGATACCCTGCCAAGCCGGATTGCCGGCAACGATGTGGCAACTAACTGGACCGAGGCGCGTCCTCTCATCAAGAGCATTTTCGGCGTTGCCCCGCCCGAAACAACTCTGACTGCCGACGAGGCTGAGGGCCGTCATCACCGCCGCCGACATCATCACGGTGTCCGGGTTGCATCGCTGCCGTGACAACTCCTGTTGCAGTAGGCCCAATCAAAGTCCTGCATGTCGTCCGCCCGGCGGCGGGCGGCATCCGGCAGCACGTTTTGTCGCTGCTGAATGGATTTGACCCAGCGCTCGTCGTCAATTCTGTCGCCGCGCCGCCGGAGTTTCTGGCAAGTGCTGCCGACACTCGCAACTTGTTCGCGTCGGTTCCGCTTGCCATCAGCCCGAAGTTGTCGGCGTCTGACTGGCGTCTCGCGAAGCGGCTGGCTGAAGTCCAGCCGCGGTTTTCAGATATTATCCACGCGCATGGCCTCCGTGCCGCCTGGATTGCCGCCTTGGCCTGCCGCCGCCGGGCGTTCCCCCTCATTTGGACCGCGCATAATATGGTCGCGCCCAGTCTTGCCGCGCGTCTTGCCGTTCCCATGATTAGCCGCTACTGCGTCCAAATCGCCGCCGTGTCTCAGTCTGTCGCCGAGAGCATTGTCGCCTGCGGGGTCTCGCCAGCAAAGCTTCAAGTCATCCCAAACGGCGTCGACGTAAGCTATTTTGCCCACTCCGATACCAGCCGTGCCGCCGCCCGCGTGTCACTGAGACTGCCCGAAACAGCATTTGTAGTTGTGTCCGCCGCTCGGCTTTCGCCGGAAAAGGGCATCGATGTTTTTATTGAAGCCGCCCGTCTCCGAAAGCAAATGACATTTTTGATCGCAGGCGATGGCCCGCAGCTCCCAATGCTCGCGCGCGATCTGCCGCCGAATGTCACCCTGCTCGGCTCTCTCGCCGACATCCGGCCTCTGCTGTTTGCCGCCGATGTTTTCGCGATGCCGTCGCGCCGGGAAGGGCAGGGGATCGCGGCGCTGGAAGCGATGGCCACCGGTATTCCCATCGTCGCGTCGCGAATCGGCGGCCTCGCTGAAATGCTTTCTGATGGCGAAACGGCGCTTCTCGTTTCTCCTAACGACCCGGATGCACTTGCGGTCGCTTTCAGCCGCCTCCAAAGCGACCGCCGTTTGCGGGGTAATCTCGCCGAAAGTGCGTTGGCTCTGGTGCAGTCTCGTTACAGCCTCCAAGCAATGCTCGACACGCTGACGGCCCTGTACCAAGAGATAGGAACTGGATAGGGAGGGCGAACATGGACAAAGAGGGCGAACACAAGGTTCGCGCCCT
>JAYVVR010000073.1:0-2150 GCA_043786835.1 Armatimonadota bacterium
AAAGTCAGCCTGGAGATTACCGGTGAGGCGAGTGTTTTAACGTCCGTAACTGATAGCGGGATCGGGATTTCGCCGGAAGATCAGAAGCGGCTGTTTCAAAAGTTTTTTCGGGCCGACAATACCAGCACACGCGAGGCCGGTGGGACCGGGCTCGGCCTGGTAATCGCGAAGACCATCGTCGAACTGCTGGGCGGGGCGATCTGGGTCGAGAGTGAGCCGGGGCGTGGCACACGTTTTTACTTTACTCTTCCGCTGTATCTGGAGGCCAGCAGTGCCCCGGCGCCACTGGCAGCACTGCCGGATCGTGGAATCGGCCTGGTCCTGATTGTCGACGACGATTCGTATGTCCGCAGCTTGATCCGCCATGCCCTGCACCGGCGTGGTTACGGAACACTGGAAGCAGGAAGCAGCGAAGAGGCGGCGCAGAAAGCGCGTCTGCACAAGCCCGATGCAATCACGCTGGATATGATGATGCCGGAGATGGACGGTCTGCGTGCCCTGCGCGTCCTGAAATCTGATCGCGCGACGGCGTCGGTCCCCGTCGTCCTTGTCTCCGTGCTCGGCGATCCAGCACGAGGCGAGTTTACGATGGGGGCGTTCTCTTTTCTGCAAAAACCCATCAGCGAAGAGCGGGTTCGAGAAGTCGTGCTCGCCGCCGCAGAGCCGCACACAGAGCGGAACGTGCTGGCGGTCTGTCCGTTGGGGACGGAAACCTGTCAGCAATTCGTGCAGGCGGCATCCAGCCTCCGCGCCGACGGCGTTAACTTCGCGATTTTAGAGAATGCCCCGGAAGCGGTCGGGTATGTGATCTCGGAGACGCCATCTCTCATTCTGCTGGACACTGCGATGCCAGATACGGAGATGTTCGCGCTTCTGACCGCCCTGAAAGCGGAAGAGGAAGCCGCACGTATTCCGATCGTCATCTTAACCGAAGACATTTCCCAGAAGGGCATACACTTCCATCTGGGGACTGATGCCGCAGATAATACGATCCTGCTGGATTACCTCTGCGACCAGGTGGGCCGGGCGATCTCCGGATTAGCGACTATCAATTAAGACCAGGGATTTTACGCTGAGGAAGATATGACTGAATACAACATTGCCGTTGTCGGTGCGGGCGCAGTTGGCGAAGAGATTTTACGCGTGCTGGCCGAGCACCATTTTCCGGCCCGCGAAGTACGCGTCCTGGCACGCAGCGCACGAACGCTGACAGTGGGTGGCCGTGACTACCCGGTGCAGGTCACGACGCCGGAAGCCTTCGATGGGATCGATATTGCCCTGTTTGCCGGGACTGAGGGCGAAAAAGGTGCGGCGGTCGTCTTTGGCCCCGAGGCTGTCAAGCGCGGCGCGGTAGTCATCGACAACGGCGCCGACTTTCGGATGCATGATGATGTTCCGCTGGTCGTGCCTGAAGTCAACGCCTCTGCCCTTCAGAACCATCTGGGAATGATTGCAAACCCGAACTGCTCCACCGCCCAGCTCGTGCTGGCACTTAAGCCTCTGCACGATGCCGTCCGCGTCACGCGTGTCCTAATCGCTACTTACCAGGCGGTCTCCGGGGCAGGCGGCAAGGCCGTGGATGAATTGGAAGCCCAGAACTGCGCTCTGACCGAGAGCCGCGCCGTGACTATGCCTGGCCCGGCCTTTCCGGTGCAGATCGCCGGGAATGTCATTCCGCAGATCGGTGGATTCGATGAGAATGGGTACACGTCGGAAGAGATGAAACTGGTGCATGAGACGCATAAGATCATGGGCGACGACAGCATACGGGTGACGCCGATTGTCGCTGCCCGGGTTCCGGTCTTTGTCGGCCACTCCGAGGCCGTGTATGTCGAAACCGAACGGCCTTTGACGCCCGCCGAGGCCCGTCGCCTTTGGGCGGAGGCGCCCGGTGTTGCTGTCCTCGATGAGGTCGGTGGGAACGACCCATACCGTGCCTATCCGACTCCCCTGTTTGCGGCAGGCAAAGACACGACTTATATTGGACGCATTCGGCAGGATTTAAACAATCCAAACGGCTTGAACTTCTGGGTCGTCAGCGACAATCTCCGAAAAGGAGCGGCAACCAATGCCGTCCAGATTGCGGAGAGTCTTATTACGCAAAACCTCTTGGGAAGCCGTAAGGTCAGGTAAAGATTATGACAGGTGAT
>JAYVVR010000074.1:0-6255 GCA_043786835.1 Armatimonadota bacterium
ACCACGAATACGGGCCGTTTGCCGGATGGACCGCCAAAACCATTGCCGACGGCGGCACCGACGGCAGAATGCGGGTCTTATGGACCAACACCAACGGCACCGCGTCGCTCTGGAGCCTCGACAATAACGCCGCCGGGTACAGCCACGCCGAATACGGCCCTTACACCAACTACACGGCGACGGCGATGTCGCTCAGTGCCGACGGCACCCTGCACCTGTTGTGGGACAACAGCAACGGCACGGCGTCGCTCTGGAATCTCAGCACCTATACCGGCGGCTTCACACACCACGAATACGGCCCTTATGCCGGCTGGACTGCGAACGCCGTGACCGACGGTAACGACGGCAAAACCCAGGTCCTATGGAACAATACGAGCGGCGCTCTGTCGCTGTGGAACCTCAACAACGTCGCGGGGAGTTTCGGCTATTTCGAGTTCGGCCCCTACGCTGGTTACACGGCAACTGCCGTCAGCGCAGGACCATAATCTCCCGCAAAAATGCTCCTGCATTCTCATGGGAATGCAGGAGCAAGACAGGGGACACGGGGCTGAACCCCCGTACTTCAAAGGGCAATTCCCCGCCTGCGCGGGCATCGGACGATTAGATTCCAGTGCCGCGAAGCGGTAGTTCGCGGCGTCCTCGCCCAATAGCCGTGTCCTTTAGGACATGGTTCTTGTACGCCTTCTCAATTTCGCTATGCCGCGCCTGATACAGCCGGAACGTCGCACCGACATACGGATATTCTTCCTGAAATAGCTCCACGGCAGACGAAAACGCGCCTCGCGGCCACACAAACAAAAACGCGCCAAAGATGTTTGTGACTAGCGTTTCGGCGTCGGGGCTGACGAGAAACGCTTCCAGCAGCACGCCCTGCCGCTTCCAAGCCCGCTTGTGCATGAACCGCTTGGCTGGCACCTCTTCTACGCGGCTTTGCACTCGCACAAACTCCCCCAGCCGCGCGAAACTCTGCGCCGGCTACAGCAAATCAATATCACGGTGCGGTCTCGGCGGGCAAAGTCCTGTCAGTTCTTCCGCCCAGCCGCCAAACAGCCAGGTTTAGTCTGCGCGTCTTTCATCACCTTTGTGATTTCGGCAAGCAGCGCAAGCGTGTTCTCAGCCATCGCGAGCTAGCCTCCCAGCAGGCGCGAATCCAGCTCTTCGGAAATGGCGTCAGCGAGGGGGGCATAGAGGCAGACGGTGCGCTCGTACAGCGCCAGAAGCTCGGCGAGGGTTAGGCGGCGGAGCAGGCGGCGGCAAACGGCCGGGTCACACAGAAGCATGGGTTTGGTCTTTCTCCGTGAATTCTTCGGACGGATTGTTTGGGTGGCTTCGGGAACGGCGCTGAGAGAGACGCCACGCGACGCCATCCATCCAGATATCGAACGCGGCGTAAAAAAGCCACAGCAACGCGCCGAACAGCAGAATGAACAGCAGCAGTGTTGGGCGCTGGAAGACTTGCACGGTCGTTGCCAGCAGGTCAGCGACACGGGCACCGCTGACCAAATCCCACGAGTTGAACCGGCCCCGCATCAGGCCGAGATAAACGCCCAGCGCGCACAGCGGGAAGATCAAAGGGCGCAAAACAGTCCCCAAACGGCCTAAGCGCGGGCGGGTTAGACGATCGAGCGGCCAGACAGCCAGAAAGAAGGCCAGCAGGCCCACGCCGCTGTAGACGAGATAAAAACCCGTGACGACGAAAAAATCTATCCGCCCATCGCCGCCCTGATGCGCCTGGGCGTAAAGATGGCTCTGGGTCAGCGTCTCGAAATAGTGCCGCCACTCAGTCAGCAAATAGCACGAGTTCGGCAGGAATGCCAGCCAGATAGCGGCCAGCGGTCCCCATAAAAGCCACTGCACGGTTCCCGTGTTTTGACGCTCGCGGCGAACACCCCGCGCAATCACGAACGCCAGAATGACCGGGACAATTGCGAGGAACAAGTTCCAGATGACATTTGGGGTTGGGCGCAGCATGGTCAGCTTTGCCCTGCCGTTTGAACGATGCGCTCTAAAGAGCCGAGGTACGCATGGAACGCCGTCCGGCCTGCTTCGGTCGGCGCATACGTCGTATGCGGTTTTTTGCGGACGAACTCTTTTGCGCTCCGCACATACCCGGCTTCTTCCAGCTTCGACAGGTGGATCGAAAGATTGCCGTCGGTCACTGACAGCGTTTCTTTCAGGAAACGGAAATCGGCGTCGCCACGCGCCATCAGCGCAGACATGATGCCGAGCCGAACCTTCTGATGGATCACTTCGTCGAGCGACTCCAACGACTCCACCAGCGCCGCGTATCCAGTTTGGACCACTGCTGCCATAGGAATTGAGGCCATAAGTATTACCAGCCGTGCTTTCGGCCCATCAGAGCGCCGTAAACAATATGGAAGCCGCCGAAGGTCAGCCCCATCATAAAGAGCTGAAGCTGAGTCGGCAGCAAAAGTGTCACCGCCCCCGCCAGCACAAACGCCGACCCTAGGTACGATACCGGCCGGACCGAGAACAGGCCGACAGCGCAAATTGCCAGTCCGTACGTCAGCATCCAAATGCCCCAGACCAGCGCGGCGAGGCCGTGCAGCGCAAAAAATGCCGTGAGCGCAAGTGCCCCGACAAACGCCGGCAGGGCTGCCACAATGATATGTGCCCCCAGCGGCGACGCCACCCGTTTGCCGACGTATCGTGCCCGGCGTTTGTTGCAGGCAAACTCGATCCCGACCGCCAGCGCCAGCTCACACAGCCACAAGACACCCAAACTTGGGTACGCGGATTGCAGCGGCTGATGGGCATGGTAGCGTGTGTGCAGAATTCGGCTCGTGGCAATAACACTGACAATCGCCGATAGGCCGATAAGGATGCCTGAGAGGCCCGAGAGCGTCGAGTATTTGGTCGAGCGTTCCATCGTCTGCCGGATGACCCGTAGGTTTTCACGGGCTTCTTCCAGCGGGGCGAGCAGTGTCGGCATGGGCGGGTTCCTTTGGGCGCAGGCACTTTACAAAACAAAGTGCTTTATGTTGTGTGTAGTATAACACGAGGCCAAGGAGATGTCAAGAAAAAATGTGTGTCTCAAAGAAATAAGTGCTTGACAACGTAAGAAACTGTATAAAAAGCCGAGCAGCCCCCACTGGCCCCCAATAATGGGGGAGCCGGAGGGAGGACGCAGTGCCTCCGTCATTCCCTTCATGCTCCCCCATTATTGGGGGTTGGGGGGACTTCGGAATCGTTTTTATACAGTAGACCTCTTGCGTAAGTATCCTGCACTGGAAGTACAGGGCTTTTGAGGTGCGATTGTCTGCCTTCGCCGACAGAAGAGCTAGCCCTTCGCGAGTGATCCTCTGTCTGCGAAGGCAGACGATCGCTTTGTAGAAGGCCCGGATTTCCAATCCGGGCAGGGCAATGCGAATTATGCAAGAGGTCTACTGTCGTTTTGGGAATGTCCGCCGATCTCTTATGATCCGCATCAAGGCTGTTATTCGGCGTCTGGCAGTGAGTTTGATTGGCTGAAGCAGCCGCGTGCAGGACGTCCGGCGGCTGTGATGGGTGCCTTCGATGAGGTGGCAGGGGCATTTTTCCGGCACTGTCTGAACAGGTGTCCAGCCCGGCGCGAACGGAGTTTGGGTTCCAAACCGGGGCGCAACGGCCTATGCACAGATAGAGCGCTGGCTGGCGGGTTCGCGAATCCAGTCCTGCGTCCAAACAAGTGATGGCACATGGACTTGTCTGCTTTTACGGCCGAATGGGGCACAGGCGAGAGTTATTTGGAACGAAAATAGCAGTCGTTCTTTCTCCATACCGCCCGAATGGAAGGTATCGCGCAGTCAGCTTCTGGGCAATCCGGAAACTCGCCTCGGTGATACAGCTACAGTCACGATAGGGGCAGATCCGATACTACTAGCCCAGTAGCTTGCACGAATGCATCAGAGGCCGTCGTAGTGCGAGTAGCCGCGGCCTTCGTCGCTCCAATAGTCCTTCGGTTCGTTGACCGTATAGGTGATCTTTGTAATCGCTTTGATGTTCTTCAGACCCAGCTTCATCGGCACAATTAAGCGCAGCGGCGCGCCGTGTTCAACGGTCAGCGGCACCAATTTTTGATGCTCATCGTTTTGATGGGTCGCGAGAAGCGCCTGCGGGTGATGGGCAGTCGTCAAATCAATCGAGACATAGTACGGGTCGGAATTGCCCTCACCGTCCAGATTGACCGACGAGTCCAGCCGTGCCCATTTCGCGCCGGACATCGGTGGGTAGGCGGCGAGAAGGTCAGCGAAGCGCAGTCCCCCCCACCCGGCAATCATGCTCCACCCTTCAACACAAACCATGCGTGTCACCTGATCATGCCGTCCGCCATACTGCGACACGAGGCTTTGGATGTCATGAGCGTTCAGCTTTTTGACTTCGCCTGACGCTAATCCCGCAACGGTCAGTGTCCAGTCAGGAATGTAGCCGGGATCAGGGGTCTGGCCGTCGTAATTGTTCCGAAGCTGCTTCGCCGCCTGCGACAGGTCGTAGGTCGGCACGGCGCGGGTCGGCGAGAACAGGGCTTCGGCAACATCATCGTCAAATTTGAGCGTTTTGTCTAGCAGACGAGCTTTGCGGGCCGCTGCGGCAACCGGCTTCAGGCCCAGGCGCCCACGGGTCTCGTCGGGCAGCAGCCAGGCGAAGCCAAACGCCGCGGCCGCGATACCCGCCCCATAAATCAGGAAGTCGCGACGCGACTGACTTTTGAGTGCTTTGACCGGGACCCGCACGGGTTCCAGCTCACGCGGCGCGGTTTTGTCGGCAATCAGCAGCCCGCTGACGGCGGCGGCTGGCGCGGGGTCTGCCGGCGCGGGGTCTGCCGACGCGGGGTCTGGAGTGCTGTCGGCCTTGAGGCCAGGAAACTGGGTTTCGTCGTCCACGGTTTTAGAGTTTTGATCGTCTGCCATACCTTTCAAACCGACTTGTCAGAGGGAAAGTTCCATTTGCTTCTCTGTCGGGCATAATGGGTTATGCCATTTACCACCATCAACCCCGCAACCGGGGAAGTCATCGCAACTTTCACGCCGCTCTCTGCCGATGAGATTGACGCTAAACTGGCGCTTGCCGCCAGCGCGTTTCAAACATACAGACAAACGACGTTTGCCCAGCGTTCGGCGTGGATGACCCGCGCCGCCGAAATTCTGGATACTGAAAAGCAGTCAATCGCCAAGGTCATGACTTTGGAAGTCGGTAAGATACTCAAAGCCTCGGTGGCCGAGGTCGAGAAATCTGCCGCCGCCTGCCGGTATTATGCGGACCATGCAGAACAGTTTCTCGCCGATCAGCCGTACAAGATAGACGGCGGCGCAGAGGCGTATGTGCGCTGCCGGCCCCTTGGGGTCATCTTAGCCGTCATGCCCTGGAACTTTCCCTTATGGCAGGTCGTTCGCTTCGCTGCCCCGGCGCTGATGGCGGGCAATGTCGGCCTATTAAAGCACGCCGAAAACGTGCCGCAATGTGCTTTGATTTTGGAGGATGCCTTTCGCCGGGCCGGCTTTGCCGAAGGCGTCTTTCAAGCGCTTTTGATTGAAACGCCGCAAATCCAAAGTGTTTTAGAGGACCCACGTATTGCCGCCGCGACTTTGACCGGCTCGGAGCGGGCGGGGATAGCAGTCGGGGAGCAAGCAGGGCGAACACTGAAAAAAACCGTGCTGGAACTCGGCGGCTCCGACCCGTTCATCGTCATGCCGAGCGCCGATTTGAATAGTTCGGTGCAGACTGCTATCCAGGCCCGGACACTCAACAATGGCCAGTCGTGTATCGCCGCCAAGCGGTTTATTCTCCATGAAACCATTGCGGACGAATGGACCGAAAAGTTCGTCGCAGAACTGGAAAAACTGACCGTCGGGGACCCCATGAGCGCTGAAACAGACATCGGCCCACTGGCAACGCCGAAGATTTTGAACGCATTGGAGGCACAAGTAGACAGGAGCGTTGAAGCCGGCGCGAAGTTATTGACCGGCGGCAGACGGCTCGGCGGCCCCGGCAATTTCTACCTGCCGACAGCCCTTTCGGATATCCCGAAAGCCGCTCCGGCATACTCCGAAGAGCTGTTCGGCCCGGTCGCCTTGCTGTTCCGCGTTGCAAACTTGGGCGACGCCATTCGGCAGGCAAACGACACGCCATATGGTCTTGGGAGCAGTGTTTGGACTTCCGACCCCGCCGAACAAGAACGCTTTATCAACGAAATCGAGGCCGGCATGACCTTTGTCAACAGCATGGTCGCGTCTGATCCGCGCCTGCCCTTCGGCG
>JAYVVR010000075.1:0-2149 GCA_043786835.1 Armatimonadota bacterium
GCCAGCTTCAGCAGATCACTCAGCTTCATGTCTGAGCCACGCGCGTAGAGACCGGGCGCGACTACATTCCCAAGAACTTTCACCGTGTGATCGGGCGTAAAGTGGGCTTCGCCGTTCTGGTAGACGGCCAGCACGTCGTTGTCTTCAATCGGCAGGTCCATCGAAGCATCGCCGGCCAAAATCTCCCGCAGGCTGACATACGAGTAAGCATATGTCCCGTCACCGCGCTGATGCAGCAGCACCGCCCGGTTTAAGTAGGCAGTCGGCAGCGGCCCGCCGGAATCAAGAAGCAGGTCGGAGACACGCATCTTATCGCTCTGGGTGTACAGGCCGGGACGCTGAACCGCGCCGCGCACGGTCACCAGCCGCCGGCCTAAGTAAGCGACTTCCTGACGCGAATACAGCCGCAGAATATCGAAGCTCTTCAATCTGATGTTCTGAGCGGCGTCGCCATCAAGCGCTTTTGCGAGTGACAGCGCCTGCCGGGTCGTCGTGTTGTCGGCGTTCAGCCGGGTCAGCTCGGCCCGAGGGAGATAGGCGTCGTAGAGCGGGCCGCGAGCGCGGGCAATTAAGTCTGAGACCGTCATGCCCGGTGTCAGCGCATAGTCGCCCGGCTGGTCCACCGCGCCGCTGATTGTCACCCGATTGGTGAGAATAGACCGCACCGACGAGACCTGGATTGTGTCGCCGTCAAAGACATTGACGCTTGCAACTTTGACTTTGTCCCGCAGATTGACGTCTTTGATGACCCGCCCAACCCCGTTATCAATCGTGTCAATATGGACGTTCTGGTCTACGCCCGACGGCTTCACACCGCCGGCGTAGCGCAGGGCGTCCCGTAAGGTCTCGCGGGGGGTCAGCTCGTAAACGGCCTGCTGACGTACTTCGCCGCGCACGGAAATCCGCGAAAGCCGACCTGGAATGTAGATATTGTCGCCGCCCTGCAAAGAAACGTCGCCGGTTTTTGCATTGGGAGTCCCGCCCGCCGCGCCGATGAGCGGGTAGATGTCGAGAATTCCCGCCAGCCGTCCGCCGCGCAAAATGCGAATGTCACGAAGTGACCCGGCCGCCGTCGGCCCGCCCGCCGCGTTCAGGACATTGAACGCCGTCGCAGTCGCCGGGACGGTGTAGGTTCCGGGCGCGAACGCCGCGCCGCTGACGGTGACTTGGATGGTCCGAAGCTGACGCAGATTGATGGAAACGTCCACGTTTCGGTAGAGCCTTTGCAGCCGCTGACGCAAAGTATCTTCGGCCTGCGACGCCGTCCGGCCCGCCACCGAAATCCGCCCGACCCCTTCGACAGTGATGCCGCCCTGCAAGTCTACCGCCGCCGTGAACTCACGCGGTGCCAGCGCCAGAGCGCTGTAGCGGACAGTCAGCGAGTCGCCCGGCTGGAGCTGGTAGTTCGGCGGAAGCGATGCCAGCACGTTCCGGTAAAGGGTCGAAACGGGGTCTGCGATCTGCCCGGTGACAGCGTTTGCGGCATTATTTTGCACCAGCGCATCGTCGCCGGGGAACTGAATATCGCTGCCGAGCGGGGAGTTGTCGCCGGGAAAACTGCCGGGGGTTTGATAGCTGTTGTTGGAGTTCCCAGTTTGACGCCGCCGCAGAGTCGTGTTGGTCACGTCACCGTTTAATGAGTTAGGATCGTTCAGCGGGTCAGCGCCTGCGTCCAGACTATTAGTATCATTGCCGCTGCTGTTCGGGTCAGCGCCGCGTGAAGGCCGCGATGTGTAAGCGCCCTCTGCCGACTGGTTGTCACCGGCCATCGGGTCGTTTTGTCCGGCGCTGTTGTTTCCACTGCTATCGGTTCCATTCAGGTCGGGAGAGTTTTGCGGGACATTGGGATCGGCCTGAGCATACGGGTACTGCGAAGCATTGTAGCCGCCACGCGGCGCTTGTCCTGCCCCGGCGCTGCCGTAGGTTCCGTTTTCAGACCCGCCGTAAGCGTTCGGATTTGCATTATTTGGGTTGAATGTCTGATTGCCGTTCGTCTGACCCGGACGCACCCCGTTTCGAATGGGAACGTAACGCTGGGGGCGCGGCGGCGGCAAAAGAGAACGGCGGCGGGCAATGATAATCTGGCGGGCGGGCTGGAAAAAGTCGTAGCCGAACAGCGGCAGCGTTTTTGTCGGACGGCGCGGCCCAA
>JAYVVR010000076.1:0-6255 GCA_043786835.1 Armatimonadota bacterium
GTATTCGCTGCCATCAAGCAAGTCAAGAAGCGTCGGCTCGTCGGCGACAGCAAGTGCGGCGGCGTCGGGGTAACAGGCGAAGACGCGGGCCGAGACCGCCGTAGTTTGTTCTTCACGGGTGCGCTGGGAGATAACCGTCGCGACTAAGACTTGGAACGGGTCGCCCAGCTCAATCGCGCCGCGCCCGTGATAAGTTGCGGCCAGCGTGTCCATGACAGTGCGGATAGGTTCAGACATATGGGCAGATACGACAAAAGAAGTTGCTTTTCCTGTTTGCTGTGGGGGAACTATGAATCAAAGCCGCAGTGTTTTAAAAGCAATATGATGACAGAAACAGAAACTCTAGATTTGCTGATTGTCGGTGCCGGACCGGCAGGGCTGGCGGCTTCCTGCGCGGCGCAAGATGCTGGATTGACACACGTTATCGTAGAGCGTGAAGGGCCGACACAGTCGCTGGTCGAACACCCGCAGCAGATTCGCTACTTTTCACCTGCCGACGAACTCGCCATTGGCGGGGTTCCGTTCTTCATGGCGGGGGGATATCGTCCAACTCGCGAAGACGCTCTCGCTTACTACCGAGCCGTCGCCGGGTCACGGAAGTTGCCGCTGGCAACGTGGGAAGAAGTCACCGATGTTCGGCGCGATACTCTTGACGCCCCGTTTGTCGTGCGCTCAACCCGAAGAAGTGCGGCAGACGGACAGGTGGTTGAGCGGCGGGCGCGGTTCCTGCTGGTCTGCACAGGCACGTTTCCCAACCCGCGGCGACTGAACGTGCCTGGGGGCGACTTGCCGAACGTGCTGACCCGGCTGGATGACCCGACGCCGTTCTTTGGCCGCAAGGTACTGGTGATCGGCGGGGGAAACTCGGCGGCAACCGGTGCGATGACACTGGCTGAGGCAGGGGCGCAGGTAACGCTTGCGATGCGCCGTCCGCCAGTGGATTTCCAGAACCATTTGCGCCCGTTTATTGTCCGTGACTTAAAAATTATGGCGGACGAAAAGCGTCTGACCCTGCGAACCGGCGTCCATGTTGCTGCGGTCACGCCCACGAGCGTAGATCTTGCCTGTGTACCAGGTGAGGAGGGCGGGCACTGCGAGACTTTGCCGAACGACTTTGTCTTTGCGCTCATCGGTCACACAGCAGACCAGACACTGTTCGCGCACTTGGGGGTGCCGCTTGCTAAAGACGGATTGCCGAACTATGACGAAAAGACCTCTGAGTCCTGCATTCCCGGCCTGTACCTAGCGGGATCACTGTCGCGGGCAAATATTATCTTGGAATCGCGCCAGCGGGCTGTTGAGATTGTCGCACACGTCGCCGCCCGTCTGGCTTGATGAACAGCACCTGGAATGAGTTCCAGGGCTTTTGAAGTGCGATTATCTGAAGCAGACATCGGAAGTTATGGAGTAGACTACTCTTCTCCTGTGTCCACGCAGGTGAACAATCGCACTTCAACAGACCCAGATTTCCAACCCAGGTTGGAAATCTGGGTTTCTTGGTTCCTGCTGTCGCTCATCGCCACAGTCATGTTAACGGCAAGAGCCGTATCCACCAGGCAGGGGAACATAAATGCCCTGCCTTTTCGAGCGCCTCGATTTCTTCGGCTGCTGTCGGCTGGTTTTCCAAAGTTGTTTCCATCGCTGTTTTCCTCTTAAATTGTCGTTAGCGGATATGCGCCTGGATATAGGTGAGCAGGTCAGAAATCGCGACGCGGTCCTGATGCATGGTGTCCCGGTGGCGCACCGTGACGGTGTCTACTAGCTCGGTACCGCCGTCGCGGGACTGGCCGAGCGTGTCATAGTCTACCGTGACGCAAAGCGGGGTGCCGGCTTCGTCCTGGCGGCGGTACAGCTTGCCGATGCCGGCAGTATCGTCGTAGACCGACCGAATATCGCCGGACGCCTGGATCATTTTCTTGATTTCTTTGCTTTTCGCGACAATCTCCGGCTTGTTCTTTGCGAGTGGCAGGACGGCAACTTTAATTGGAGCCAGCGCGGGCGGCAGGCGCAGGACAACGCGGACCTCGCCGTTTTCGAGCGTCTCCTCGTCGTAAGCCTCACACAACGCGGCGAGTACGCCCCGGTCAACCCCCGCCGCCGGCTCGACGACATAGGGAACGACGTGACGGTTATTCGGCTGGTCGAAATAGGTCAGTTTTTCGGTGGAATGCTCGTTCCTCATGGCCTTTTCCGCCGTGTTCGCGGACAGCCCCAGCGAGTCCTGCTCCTTGGAATGCGACCCTAAATCCCAATCGGTCCGGTTTGCGATTCCTTCCAGCTCGTCAAAGCCAAGTGTCGGGTACTTATACAGAATATCAACGGTGCGCTTCGAGTAATGCGACAGCTTGGTATGCTCAAACAGTGCTAAGTTCTCGCGCTTCAGACCCACTTTTTCCACCCACCAAGTGAGATGGTCTTGTATCCAGGCTTCATGGGCAGCTTCGTCTTCACCGGGCAGGACAAAGTACTCGATCTCCATTTGTTCCAGCTCACGCACCCGGAAGATAAAGTTTCGGGGCGTGATCTCGTTCCGAAACGATTTTCCCTGCTGGGCAATCCCGAACGGCAGCTTGCGGTTTGTCGAAGTCAGGACATTCTTAAAGTTGACGAACATTCCCTGCGCGGTCTCGGGCCGCAAGTAGGCAAACGATTCCGAGTCCGCGACCGGCCCGACCTGCGTCTTGAACATCAGATTGAAGGCACGCGGCTCAGTCCAGTCGCCCGGCTTGCCGTCTTCCGGGTCAATGACTTTTGCGGCTTTTAGCGCCGCTTCCGCCCGCGCGGATTCGTCCAGCAACGCCAGCGCCAACGCCTCATAATCCTCGCTGTCCACGACGCCGAAGTCCTGCGCCAGCGTAAGACGCACTTCCGGCGTCTGGTCCCGCAGCAAATGGTCAAACCGGTAGCGCTTCTTGGTCGTCCGGTTGTCAATCAGCGGGTCCGCGAAGCCTTTTTCATGGCCTGAATAGCGAAGCACATAACGGTTGGTGAGAAGCGCCGTTTCGATGCCTTCCATGTCATCGCGCTCATAAACGTTGTGCTTCCACCAGAGCCGCTTCAAGTTGTTTTTCAGCTCGACCCCAAGCGGCCCGTAATCAAAGACGCCCTGCAAGCCGCCATAAATCTCGGAGCTGGGGAATATAAAGCCTCGCCGCTTACACAGTGACACAATTTTCTCTAAGTTCTCTGCGGCCATTCTTAATCAGTACCCTTCGTGAATAAGCGTTTTAGGTGCGCGAGTACGGCTGTTCCGTGACCAAACCCGGCACCACCGAAAAATGCTTGACGTTAAACGTGCAGAGCGTCGCGCCCTGCCCGATTGCAGTCGCGGCAATCAGCGCATCTTGCAGCCCCAAGCGATGGCTAAAGTGGAACTGCGCCAGAAACGCTAACGCGCTTTGCTGATCCGTCACTGTCGGCCAGTATGAGGCATATGGTTTCACCATCTTTTGGATGCGAAGCAATTCCAGCTTATTTGTACAGCCGACCACCATTTCCATCATCGCGATGCCGGGGAGGCCCGGCTGCTCCATCAAAGAAGTCAGCCAGCGCAGGGCCGGCGGAAAGTTTCGCGCCACATCTACAATCACGTCCGTGTCTAAAAGACGCATTATTTGTCACCACGCATCTTTTCCTGAGATTGTTCGCGGCTTTTGTCCCGCTGCTGCCGGACCCAGGCTGTGCTGTCCTTCATGTCGTCGCGGTCCGCCCACATCCCCACAAGGCCGATCTGCGTCCAGTAGTCAACCGCCTCCGCCCCATTCTTGAAGCTGTCAGGCGGCAAAGCCATTGCAATTAGTTGAGAGGCTAACACCTCTTTGGTGATGTGGGCAGAAGCGGCTTCTTCTTCCAATCGCACTTCAAGTTCCGCCGGTAGTTCCAGTGTGATTGTCATTGCGTAACTACTTTCTCCGGACTGACCGAATTGTATCGTATGTTAGCCAACCACCCGCTAACAATCCTGAGATAGAAAGGATTGCCCATTTAGACGCCGTCATTTGCCCCACCCGTGTGCGGTCTCGTAGCATATTGCAGCGGTTGCCACCAGAAAGACTACGCTTTTTATGATTCTCAACATAATCACTCCCACTCAATCGTCGCGGGCGGTTTGCTGGTAATGTCTAAAACGACGCGGTTGACGCCGGGGACTTCGTTGACGATTCGGCTGGAAATGCGGTCTAAGACTTCATACGGCAGGCGTGCCCAGTCGGCGGTCATGGCGTCCTCGCTGGTGACGGCGCGGATGACGATGGGATACGCATAGGTGCGCTGGTCGCCCATAACGCCGACGCTTTTTGTCGGGATCAGCACGGCGAATGACTGCCAGACTTTGCGGTACAGACCGGCCCGCTTGATCTCATCAATGATAATCCAGTCGGCGGAGCGCAGTAAGTCTAACCGGTCTTTGGTGACTTCGCCGGTAATCCGAATGGCAAGGCCGGGGCCGGGGAAGGGCTGACGCCAGACCATGTCGGTCGGCAGGCCAAGCTCTTCGGCGACGGCGCGGACTTCGTCCTTGAACAAGAAGCGCAAAGGCTCGACCAGCTTGAAGTTCATGTCTTCGGGCAGGGCAACGTTGTGGTGGGTCTTGATCTTGGCCGCTTTGCCCGTTCCCGATTCAATCACGTCCGGGTAGAGCGTCCCCTGGGCAAGAAACGCCGCGTCAGTGAGCTTATTCGCTTCTTCTTCGAAGACACGCACAAACTCTTCGCCGATAATCAGCCGCTTACGCTCAGGGTCGGTGACACCCGCCAGCCGCGATAGAAACCGTTCTTCGGCGTTGACCGTGATCAAATTGATGTTGAACGCGGCAGCGAACTTGCGCTGAACGTCCTCCGCTTCCCCTTTTCGGAGCAGGCCGTGGTTGACGAAAATACACACAAGCTGCTCGCCGACGGCTTTATGGACAAGCGCGGCGACGGTGCAGCTATCAATGCCGCCGGATAGGCCGCAGACGACTTGGGACGTGCCGACCTGTTCACGAATAAGACTGACCTGCTGCTCGACAAAGCTGCCCATCTCCCACAAACCATGAGTGCCGCAGACTTTCTCGACAAAGCCGCGAATGACTTCGGTGCCCCACGGCGTATGGACGACTTCGGGGTGGAACTGGACGGCGTAAAAGCGGCGTTCGGCGTCGTACATCGCCGCGACCGGACAGCTTTCAGTGGACGCCGCAACAGTAAAGCCCGGCGGGGGGGCTTCGACAGTATCGCCGTGGCTCATCCAGCAGACAAGTGTCGTGTTCAGCCCCTCAAACAGCACGGTCGGGTCGGCGACGTCAAGCTGGGTCTTACCAAATTCTTTCAGTGTTGCCGCCGAGACTTTACCGCCGAGGTCATGGGCCATCGCCTGCATCCCATAGCAGATGCCGAGAATGGGCAGGCCAAGCTTATAGACGGCAGGGTCAATCTGCGGCGCACCGTCGTCATAAACCGACGACGGGCCGCCCGAGAGTATCAGCCCGACCGCCCCCCGCTCTTTGATTTTGTCGAGCGGCGTGTCATAGGGCAGGATTTCGCAGTAGACATGGCATTCCCGAATGCGCCGGGCGATAAGCTGAGTATACTGCGCCCCAAAGTCCAGAATGATGACAAGCTCCGGCGGCGTCATGCCATCGCCGCTGACCGACGCCCCATGCGGCCCGTAAGTCGTCAAAATCGGCTGATCCTGATGCTGCGGCGTTAAAGACATAACGCACCTCGCCGGGTTGTCTCAAAAAGAGAGTTCGTTTTCGCAAATTTCGTGTATATTGTGTTCATATGTGTTTACAGATAGGAAGCATAGGAGTAAGCTCCTGCGCTGTGGGGCGAAGTGCCCAGTCTCCACCTGCGTGGAGAAGGAAAAAGAGAATGGTCATGGTCGGCTCCGTGCCCGCGAAGGCGGTCACTAGGCGTCTGCGCCCTACAGCATAGAACTTCAGTTCCACGCATTCTTTCAGCTTTCATTCTCTGGGGCGGTCGGCAGGAACAACACCGTCAAATGTTCTGTGTCTTCCAGCTCACCTTTGGCATCAGCGAGGGCTTCGTAATACTCATAACGGCGGGGCGGCTCGAACGGCGGGCGGACGGGAACGTACCACCAATCTTGTTCGTGGCGAACTCCCTGCGTCAGCGCTTCCAGCGTTGCGCCGCCTGGGTGCTTGTCTTTTAAATAACGTGCGACAATCTCAACAATTTCTTTTTCGCTCACTGTTAACCCTGCCTTTCCCAAAGTTCCTGCTGGGCACGCCGGGCGTCTCGAATACAATCACGC
>JAYVVR010000077.1:0-2148 GCA_043786835.1 Armatimonadota bacterium
GGCCCGCCCGCGAACAGCCGCACCCACGCCGAAACCGGACTAAACGCGGCAAAAACGCTTCCCCCCGGCACGGCCAGCGCCCCCAGCGGCACTCCGTACAGCAAAGCGCCCGAAATCCATGGCCCAATCTTTGGAACCGCCCGCCGGACACCAACCGTCCACACAACCGTGCTGATCCCCGCCGCCGCGATTTTACCAATGACCAGATACACCGGCGGGGCAAAGGGCGAAAGGCCGCCGCAGACACAGACCAGCAAAAACATGCCAAGCGCGACCCCAAGAGGCCGCACTCCGCGTTTGAGCGCACGTCGCAGCGTCAGCCCAACGGACCGAAGCTCTGGTGTTCCCTGAATTAACGGGTCCACGGCCAGAGCGCGGCTGTAGACTCCTGGCAGCGAAACCCCGCCGAGCAAAGTCAATAAACCCGCCGCGCTCCACCCCGGCCCCGCTGCAAACAGCTCCGCGAGATTCGCCGTGTCGCCGGTGTCCACCCAGGCCTGCCAGACTACCGCCAGAACGCAGAACCCCGTCACTCGCACTGTCCAGCGCGTCAAAGTCTGCGCCCGAGACCACAGCGGCAGCCGAAGCATCTCGCTCGCACTCCCCGCCGACAGCGCCGACGCCGACCTTAGCGCAGACCCTGCCCAGGTCATCAGCGCCAGCGGCAGGACATACACCAGCGCCGATAAGCTCAGATGGAAAAACGGCAGGCTATCAGCCAAAAGCCGGGTCGCATAGTACGGCCAGGTGAAGAAGATCAAAAATGTCAGGCCCGATAAGAGCGGCAAATGCAGCGTCTTAAACAAATGCCCCAGCCACGCCCCGCCCGCCGCGCCCAGCACCTGCCCAAGGAACTGCAACCCAAACACCAGCGGGAACCCAGCCCCCACAAAGCTCATCCGCCGCGCTGCCTGCTTGTTCACCGCCGCCGCAGACTGTCCCGGCTCGGCGTCCGGCGTCTGTCCCAGCCCCGACAGCGCCGGAACCGCATAAGTCGGCGGCTGATAACAGACCAGCGCGAACAAAATATACAAACATACTGTCTGCCACCCGGTCAGCCCGCCGAACTGCCCGAGCAGTAGGTAGACCGGCAGGCCCGAGAGCGCCACCAGAAATGCCGCCCGCGCCGGCCCCACTCCCATTGCCAGCAGCATTTCCGCCCGCCGCAGCGGTGTCAGCAGCAAATCCGGCAGTGTCACCCGCCGCGCTTCGTCCGCCAGCACCACCGACCCTGCTGTCCGTGCGCTGACAATCAAAAGCACATGCACAAACGCCGTCGCCACAAACAGCGCCGCTGGCAAGGTCATCCGAAATAAAAACCCGAGAAAGAAGCCCAGTATCGAAGAGCGCAGAACCTGCTGCGACATCCCCCACAGCAGCAGCCCGCCCAGCAGCCCAATCGTCACTCCCATTCTCAAAGCAAGTCCCGGACGCCGCGCTTCCGCCCGGCTTACCTTCAGAAGAAACGGATTATCCCGTAGCCAGACGGGTTTCGTCGGCCCGCCCAGCCCGAAGTCTTTCTTCATCTGCGACAGCACCCACGCCGTCCGCCGTGCCCAGCGTCCGACCCGCCGCCCCCGAAAAATAGAAATCAAATAAGCCAGCATACACCCGTGAGTGTACCCCGCCGCCCACTAAAAACCTTCCTATTCTGTACCCGCGCAGGCGGCTACTAGGCGCTTCGCCCCACAGCGCAGGATTTCAATCCCCCGCTTTCCTATCCCCCGCTTCCCCGCTTTTTGTGGTCAACTAACTTTTGCTATGCAGCAGCGTGAAAACATTCATAAGCTCGCTCCGCTCTTCATCGCGGTTTTATATCTGTTAGCAATGTACGGCATTTTGTTCTTTTAGCTTTCGCTATGCAGAAGAGGGGAGAGGGCGAGGAAGTGAACTTCATTTCCTAGCCCTCCCCAATAACCAACAAAAAAGCCCCGGTCTCTTTCAAGACCGGGGCTTTCCTATTCACCACTACGCAGTGCTCGGCACGTTGGCAATGATGTCAACAGACGGCGGGGCCGTCTTCATCGTCTTCAAACGAGCGCTGCTCTTGGCCTTCTCCACTTTCGGCGCGTCCATCGGCTGCAAGGCAGCGTCAATCACTTCCTGCACGTTCTTCGCGAAGATGAACGACATGCCCTTGCGAAGCTC
>JAYVVR010000078.1:0-6245 GCA_043786835.1 Armatimonadota bacterium
TCTGGACAACGCTCAACGCCGTCGGCAGCACCTTGAAGATTAACTTCTCGCCGTTCAAGAACGGCGGCGAAAATAGATTAACCTAATTTAGAACAACTACTTACTTGGTCCGCTATATCTCTGTTAGTGCACCCTTCATCACAATTCGGGCAAACTCGCGTGACGACGTGCTTGACGACTAACGTCATACCGCCGCGTTCCAGTGTCAGAGTTGCTGTTCCTGGTTCAAGGGCAAATTGTTTGCAGATAAGGCAGCTCACAACTCGTAAGTATTCGGGCAATGTGTTAAAACACATTGCTCTAAATTGTATCTCCCCTACCGCTCGCCCAGTGTTTCCCAAACGGCAACTTTGCTTTGGACACGGTGGATGACCGAGTCCGTGAACTCGGTCGTCGTCGAGCCGCCGCCTAAATCAGACGTGCGGATGCCATCGTGGATCGCTTCAAACGCAGCCTCATAAATGGCCCGCGACGCCCGGTTGGCCGCCGGGGTATGGATATAGGTCAGCAGTGATGCGCCCGCCAAAATCATGGCAAGCGGGTTCGCCAGGTTTTTGCCCTGCAAGGACGGCGCGGTTCCGTGCGGGGCTTCGGTCATGACCACTTTCGGCTCGAACTTGTCGTCAAACGCAATCAAAAGCGACTCGGACCCAGCAATCGAGCCGTAAAACGCCAGCACCAAATCACTCAAACAGTCGCCGTCACGGTTTAACGCGGGAATAACCAGCGGCTCGGAAGCCCGCGCCAGCAGCAGGGCGTACGTGGCATCAATGAGCTGCGGCTCGTAGCGGACATCAGGAAACTTCTTTGCCGCCGCATCCATTTCTTCCTTGAACATACCTTCGTAGATCGGCGAGACTGTATATTTCGGGCCGCCGAAGACTTTTGCGCCCATCTTGCGGGCGTGCCGAAACGCAAACTCAGCGACCATTCGGCAGACCCCTCGGTCAAGTGTTTCGGTCCGGTACGACTTCTCGTTGTAGCCTTCGCCTTCGCGCCATTCTTTGGCTCCGTAAGCATCGCCGACCGCCATGCGGACCACCGACATCGGGGCAGACACGCCGCCGACGGGCAGGACGCCGGGCAGACGCCGCCCGGTGCGAACGATGACCGTGCCGTCAATCTCCGCCCGCAGGATCGCGTTCGGGGACCCGACATCGCCTTTGATTTCCGGCGTGATCGTGGCCGCTTTCAGTCCTAGCCCGTGCAGCTTCATGGCCTGCGCGGCGTCATGGACAACTTGATTTTGGGTCGCCCGCCGGTTTGCCAGCGAGAGGTCATAAGTCGCAAAGTGGACGTCAACTTTTGTCACAGCAGGGCTGAGGACCCGCAGTGCTTCAACTAGCAATTCCTGTCCGGTTTGATCGCCTTCCATCACGACGATGGTATGTTGTGCCATAGATTTCCTCTCAATACGGTACGGCACTTATCCTAGAAACTGGCACTCCCAGTGCCGGTACTTCCTACCGGAACAGGGCCAGGGACTTGTGCAGTGTCTGTATAATACCCCAAGCGAGCGGCAGGCCGACGACCAGCCAGCGAAATGCCAAAATTGGTGTTGAGTTCCCCATAGTAGCTTCCTTTAGTGTGTCGCTTCTTCGAGCGTGAGATGCTGGTCTTCCGAGGCGTAATGCATCGAGGCAACCGGCTTAATCAATAAATTACAGACAAAGCCGACGGCCAGGAACCCGGCCAAAATGTGCAGGGGGAGTGTGTACTGCTGAGCCGCCGGGACATGATGCGCGGTCTGGTATTCCAAAAGACGAGCGGTAAGCTGCGGCCCAACAATCCCCGCCGCCGACCAAGCCGTCAGCAATCGCCCGTGGATGGCCCCGACTTGCAGGGTGCCAAATAAATCGCGCAGGTACGCCGGAACGGTTGAAAAACCGCCGCCGTACATGGAAATAATCAGCGCGGCACTGCCGATAAACAGGCCGATGGAGCCAAGACCCGCCGCAATCGGCACGAAAATATACAGCAGGCAGCCGAGCGCGAGGTAAATAAAGTAGGTCGGCTTGCGGCCAATCGTGTCCGAGAGCGACGACCACAAGAACCGGCCTGCGAGATTAAACAAAGACAGCAGCCCGACGAAACCTGCCGCCGCGGCGGCAGCGGCTTTTGCAGTGAGGCTGCTGAGAAACAGGGCCTGGATCATCGGCGAGGCTGCATACAGCAGGCTGATGCCAGCAGTCACATTGCAAAACAAAACGCCCCATAACAAATAAAACTGCGGCGTTTTAATGGCTTCCGACGCCGTCACTCCATGCGTCGTCACCAGCGCATTTTTGTTTTCAACAGGGGCGTAACCGAGAGTCTTCCAGCCAGCGGCGGGGACACGGACGGTAAAAACGCCGAACATCATGGCAGCGAAGTAAAGAGCGCCCAGCACGAAGAATGTCTGGACCACCCCAGTCTCGCCCCCCCCCGCCGCAAAGTGCTTCATCAGCGTGTCTTCGAGCGGCGAGGCGATTAAAGCGCCCCCCCCGAAGCCCATGATCGCAAGACCCGTCGCCATGCCGGGCCGGTCGGGGAACCATTTGATCAGTGTCGAGACCGGCGAGATATAGCCGATGCCGAGGCCGAGGCCACTCAAAACCCCATAGCCGAGATAGACCAGCGGCAGGATATGCAGGCCGAGGCCGAGCGCGGCGACGAAGAAGCCCGAGCTAAAGCAGAGGGCCGAAACAAACATGGCTTTGCGCGGCCCTGCCGCTTCCATCCATTTGCCGAAAATGGCAGCACTGAGGCCCAAACAAACAATCGCGATGCTGAAAATCAAACTGACTTGCGATTTGGTCCAGTCCCCTTCGACATGATGCGTCTTAGTGCTGCCCAGAATCTGTGTGAACGGGGTATTGAACACGCTGAACGCATACGCCTGGCCGACGGAAAGATGGATGGCAAGGGCTGCCGGCGGAACCAGCCAGCGGTTGAAGCCGGGGGGCGCAATGGTGCGTTCCCGGTCGAGAAAAGACAGCATAGCTTCACTGTTTTCTATGAGTGAGTGTCACTCACGGGGATTGATTGGAAGAATATACCCGCAAATTGCATTGATGCGGAGGGAGCAGCGAGGGAATGAATTCCCTCGTAATCTTTTACCCTGTAATCTTTTACCCTACCTGCTCCAACAACTGGCGCGTGTAGTCTACTGACCGAGACACCGCTGAGAACGGGTCTTCTTCGCCTTCATACTCGATGTTCAGCCAGCCGTCGAACCCGGCTTCGCGCAGGGATTGGACACAGTCCGGCAGGTCTACTTCCCCTTCGCCGATGGCGGTCCCGGCGAACTTCAAATCCTCGGTGCCAACATACGCCAAGCCGGCGTAGTTGTCGGGGACGACGCGAAAGTCCTTGAAGTGGACCATCGCCGCACGGGTCGCAAGTGCGGCGACTTCGATATGGGACGCTTGATGAACCAGCAGAAAGTTTCCGGTGTCCGGGTTTGCTTTGAGAGCCGGGCTGGCGACGGCGTTTAAGATGGCCTGCACCTGTTCGGAGCGGCCTGCTAAGCGTCCATGGTTTTCCAGCGCCAGCGTAACGCCCTGCGCGTAAGCATACGCGCTGGCTTCTTTGAGGCCCATGATAATCCACAGCAGACACTGCTCATGGGAAAAGTCAGGCGTGATGTCCCCGGCAAAAACGCGAACCACTTTCGCCCCGAATTGGACCGCATAATCTACGCCATCGGTGATCTTTTTGACTTCAGCGGCCCGCGCGGCTTCGCTTCCTTTGACAAAGTTGTTTGCGACCGCATAGACCCCGACTGGCAGGCCAGTAGAGTGCAGGGCCGCCCGGACATCCGGCAGCTCCGTCGCCGGGTCCCGCCAGTAAAAGTCCAGCAGCTCGACGCCTTGTACACCCAGCCGCTTGGCTTCCTGGATAAAGTTCGGGATGTCTAGGCGTCCCCGCTGATACGCAGCGTTGTAGCTATACATGCTCAGTCCGAGTTTCATAGGTGTTTTCTTTCGTCAACAGAGAACGCCACGGGTTGAAACCCGAGGCCGAACAAACTAGCGCCTTCCAGGTCTGCCAGTGCAGTCGCGGCGACACGAGAGTAAGTCATCCAGCGAAGTTGGTCTTGTGTCGCTTCGACACGGGTTTATCGAAAGCCTCGGAATGTGTTCCGTGGCGCTATTGCATTTCTTTTAAGACCCGGTCGGCATACAGCAGGCCGCCGATGCTTTTCGCGTCGTGAATCTCGCCGGTCTTGATCTTATCCAAAGCTTCCGTCAGCGGCATTTGCACAAGTTCCAGAAACTCGTCTTCGTCCGTGGAGCCTTCAGTCGGGGTCAAATCCAGCGCGAGAAACGTATGAATGACTTCGGTCGAATAGCCCGGCGCCATGAACGATTGGAACAGCTTAATCATCCGTCCGGCGGCATAATTGATCTCTTCGGCCAGCTCGCGCCGGGCGCAGGCTTCGACCTGTTCTTCGGGGTCGCGCGTCCCCGCCGGGATTTCCAGCAGACTTTCGCCTGCCGCGCCTCGGTACTGCCGAACCAAAATGACCGTGTTCCGGTCCAGCATTGGCACCATGGCGACTGCGCCCCGGTGTTCGACAATCTCACGCCGGCTGATTTTCCCGTTCGGCAGCAGGACGGTGTCGAGACGCAGGTTGAGAATGCGCCCGTCAAAAAGCCGCTGGCTGCTCGTGACTATTTCGTTATTTGGCATGATGTCTTTCGTTAAGAACCCCTCCCGTCTCGTTCCGCGCCTCCCTTTCACCTCGCCATGGAGGCTTTGCGACTAGAGGCCCCTGTTAGGGAAGGGCAAAGAAGTTGGAGCGGATAGAAGCGCGGAAGATTGCAGCTCCTGCTCATCACTCAGTATTGCCCTTCCCTAACAAGGGAGGCACGGAACGAGACGGGAGGGGTTCCGAATGTTCCTACTCCAAGCTCGCCAATCCTGCCGCCGCCGCTGCATGAAAAAAGAGCGGGTCTTCGGCGGGACTGCGTCCCATACTGGTGACCGTGATGCCTGCTTCGGTCAGTAAGTCCAGTGCGGACTGAGTGTTCGGCACAAACTGAACCGTGTGGCCCGGCGGCAGTCCCGATGCATCGGCTCCCATCGGCAGGGGAACAAGGCAGCGGCTGTAGGCGAGATCAAGCGTTGTCCGAGTGTGGTGGCTAATGCCCTGGTGCCGGGTACGTTTGTCCGACGACGACATCCGCACAATTGCGACTGATTGGCCGCCGAGCGCTTTGGTCGTGTCTAAATGGTGCGCCTGCTCAATCCCGCTGAACCCATATTTTGTCCCCGTGCCGGCATTCCCCGGTCCCTGGCAGACAATCACCGCATCGCACTCTAAAATGTGCTTTGCCGCAAGCAGGGCCGAGTGCAGAGTCACGGTTTCGGAGTTCCCGCCGAACGCCTGCCCACAGGTCAGCGTCGTGTGCAGGAAACCCGCCGCTTTGAGGTCACGCACGAGGCGGCTGAACGCGAGCGGCAGGGCGGCGGCATCGGTCATCACATAGGCGACTTTGCGCTTTCCCGACAGAAACAGCCCGGCGGCGGCAGGCGCAATTTGGGAGTGCAGCTGCCCAGACAGGACAGGCAGATTTTCGAGATCCCGCTCCCAGACATCAGCGTACTGCTCTTGTTCCTCGAGGGTCAGCACAGCAAGCTGACAGGGCAGGTAGCGGGCCTTGATGATATGGCCCATTTCCAGCGTTTCGGGCTTCGGCAGAGCGCGGGACAGGTTAGCCGAAACAAAGTCAAACCCGCCGGTGCCGAGCTTCAGCACCTGGGCGGTCGTGTTCAGCAGCACCTCATCGCCGGGCTGCGCCGGGCCGGTCAGGGCGGGATAGTTGACAGCCTTGCGGGTCTCCATCTCAATCCGCACCGTCAGCTCCTGCGCGTCGTCGTCCCACGCCGAAACTGCCAGAACTTTCCCCGCTGCCTGCGTCTGCATGATCCATTTCCTAAAAGTCTCGACAAAAACCTCGCTCCGTCTCTCCTTTCCCAAGGAGAGGGTGGGCGCGGAGCGACCGGGTGAGGTCTCCGAAGCTGATTTTGTGAGAACCGCCAAATATATCAAGAGGGCGCAGCAAGCAGCGCCCCTACGAAGATGCTGCTACGGTTTCAGCAATCGAGACGACAAGCTGGGTGCTTTTGACGAGGTCGGAAATCAGCACATATTCGTCGTGCCGATGAATATTCATCATGCCGCAGCCCAGCACCGTCGTCGGAATGCCGGCGGCGTTGAAAATGTTCGCGTCCGCCCCCCCCCCGGTGGCCCGCAGCAG